>JBJTRR010000152.1:0-8107 GCA_046076185.1 bacterium
CGGCTGAATTGCAACCGGTTCAGAAAGGCATCCATCCAGTCGGCTGTCAAAGCTGTGCCTGGCGTTTTCACCAGTCGCCAGATAAAAAAGATGATTGACAGAGTTATTACAAATAACAGAGTGCTTAAAATGGTTTTGGGCCGCCTTGGTACAAGCCATGCCACGGTGATGGCTGCACACGAACCAACCCCGGCCGGTATGCCCACAAAGGCAATCAGTAATGGTAATATGCTGATATAAAATACCGCTGTTGCATGAATCGACAGCCCATAAGCCACCAGTACCGGGCTGCCCAACAGCAGCACCCCCCACGAGGCAAAGCCAAATGATTCGACAAACTTGTGAATAAAAATTCGCTCTTCCACCACTGGCTGTGTCATCAGCCAGTTGGTTTCCCTGCTATGAAAAAGCCCGGCATAAATGATGATTCCATTGGAAAAAAAGAGCATCACAAAAAGCGTGAAAAAAAAGATCCCGAAAAGATATTCGTAGATCTCTCTGCTCAGGCGAAAACTTTCAACAAATTCAAATCCGCCAAAAAAAAGCACGAACATGCCCAGCCAGAACAGGCTACAGCAGAAAATGGCTATCGCCAGCCGCAGGCGGTTATTCTGCCAGAGATCGGCCAGCAGATTATTGAAAATCCGGCTTCGCAAATGCTTCAGGGCTGCTTTGGAATGGCAATCCATTTCTGACAAATTTAAATTCATGAGCGGCATTTTCGCCGGGCCTTGGTGGCTCATGGCAAAAGCCCTTTTTCCAAAGCATTCGCCGCTTTCTCGCCGCCTGATTCCGCTTCAGAGTCGCCGGTTATGGCCAGAAAGAGATCTTCCAGCGAGCCGTCGTATGCCAGGTTATCGCGAAGCTCGGCCAGCGTACCCATCGAAATAATCTTGCCCTGATTGATAATTCCGATTCTGTCGGCCAGATCTTCAGCAATGGAAAGCAGGTGGATTGACATCAGCACAGCCACACCCGAGCGGGCCTGATCGACAAATGTCCGCTTTACAATTCTTGCTGATCTCGGGTCAAGCCCCACAAAAGGCTCATCAACAACCAGCACCTCGGGTTCGTGCACCAGCGCCGATGCGAAAACCAGCCTTTGCTTCATGCCCTGCGAGTAGCCTTCGCAAAGCTGGTCGAGAAAACCTTCAATTTCAAAAAGCCTGACATATTTGTTGATTCGCTCGCCGGCCAGTTCTGCCGACATGCCATACATGCGTGTGACGAATGTCAGGAATTCCCGGCCCGTCAGCTTGTCGTAAAGAAAGGGCTGGTCGGGCACATAGGCGATGCGGCTGCGGGCCTCGGCTGTGCCGGCGGTGTGGCCGCACACCGTAACCAGCCCGGCCGTCGGTTTCATCAGGCCGCAGATCATTTTGATGGATGTCGTTTTACCGGCACCGTTCGGCCCCAGAAAGGCGAAAATCTCGCCTGAACGGACTTCAAAACTCACGCTGTTGACAGCCGTTTTCGTGCCAAACTGCTTGACAACATTCTGAAATACAATTCGTGGCTCGCCGAACTGGGGCTGACTCTTGGTTTGCATGGGTTCCACTGTATTCTCAGCGAATGGATTTATCGGGCTCGCGGTCAAGCATCATTTTCACCAGCGGCATTGGCAGTTGCTGCCTGATCACCAGCCCGTCACGTCTCACAAACGATTGGGCCTTATAAGTTCCCGCCCGGTGTTCGACAATCATGACATCTGTCGGGTTGCCGTTCCAGAAGATCCGGCTCTCGGCCATCACTTCCGACTGCACCTGTTCGGGCCGGGCTGTCATGGGCTGTAAAATCGTGGTGTTCCATCGCTGGCCCACACGCAGCCCGGGCAGCCAGTCCACCGGCTCAAGCCCGCCCCTGATCATCTCAGTGCTTGAAACCGGCAAGATCTGCCGAAAATTCAGCAGGGGCGAAAGACTACTTTGAAACCGGATTTCAATTTTCTGGTTTTGAGTGGGCGCACCCATAATTGTCAGAACAGGTTTTTCGCCCAAGTCTCGCACTGAAAAGGCAGCCCTGAATTGTTGTAAAAGGCCCTGTGGCGATATGCGTGTTTCTGATTCGAATTGAAATTCGGTTGACTCGGCAACGGCCATTGGCGTGTTTTTAAAAAGCCCCCTGGCGTCAATCTTTACGCTGCTAGCCAGAACGGTCGATCCGTCAGACGTTTTGCTGTTCTTATTTGTCGCCCGGCCCACCAATCGCGATTCGCCCGGTTTATCCTCAACCATAATCAGCCAGCTTGCTGGCAGAAGTGCCTTCTGATCAGCCGTCAGAGACTTCCAGTCGGGCGGTTCACCAACGAGAATTCGCGGCAGATAATCTTTATAGATTAACCACGAAGTTGAAATCAGCCATGCCGCAATGATAACAATGCGTGTTAAAAGGCTGGGCATGGCTGCTCAATTCGTCTCATTTCAATGGAATCGGCGTGCATGCCGGCCGGGCACACACGCCGGAAGGGGTTTCAAATCAATAAGCGTCGGCGCTCACTACTTCGCCGCCACTGATGGAATTAATCTGCACCCAGATGGCCTGATTCACGCTGTCTTTGAAAAACCGCACGGAACCATCACCCAGCAGCGAATTAATGCCGCCCGGGTGTCGGCTTCGGGCTCCGGCATAACTGGCCCGGTCGCCTATGCCGCCTGTGCATGGCAGCACGGGTGGCTGGTTCACACAGAAAATCACCTGGTTTAGCTGGTCGCCCACCCGGCCGGAATTATAGATGTCAACGGACTTATTGGGTGCCAGCCGGCTTACAAAGTGACTGCCGCCCGGCACGCTTTGCCAGATACAACCACGAATGTCATAAGTATCGCCCTGCACCACTTCGGCCATGACAACAGTATTGGATGTGCCATCTGTAAAACGGGCAAGGCCAATGTTACCTGTCTGCCCAAAGGCCGACTGAAAATAGGGCACAGTGTTGCCACCAACTGTGATATTTGTCTGATCCCACTGGGTATTGCCCCAGGCAGCAACATAATTGCCCTTGGATGCAACTGGCCCTGAGAGCAAACCGCCAACATATTGCGGTGTAATCTGAAATTTATTGCTTACATCGCTGGGGCACTGAAACAGCGACATTTTTGTGGCCATCACAGTGGAATTGGCAAAAAAACCAACTGGCAGCCCCCTGAGCGGCCCGCCAGACCCCGTGGTGTAGTTAAAGGCATTGGCCAGTGCCCCCTGCTCAAACATCGGCAACATCAGAATGAACCAGTTGGTGTCCTGGCACTGAAAGAAGTTATAGCCGCAACCGGTCGGGTTGTCGGGGGCCCAGATACGGCCGGGCGGCAGCACGGTGTTGATATCGTGATAATTATGAATGGCCAGGCCAAGTTGCTTCATGTTGTTAATGCACTGAGCCCGGCGGGCGGCTTCGCGGGCTGACTGAACTGCCGGCAAAAGCAGCGAGATCAGCACGGCGATGATTGCAATAACCACCAGAAGTTCGATTAACGTAAAGCCTTTTTTGCGTTGTTCACGGAACACCCTGAGTTCTCCCTGTCGGTGTTAGGTGCCTGCATACTGCTATCCGGTGCTCAGATGCATTCCACTGGTGCTTGAAAGATAATTCCGGGAATATTTTCCCTTCCTTTTCATCATAATTCTTCTAACCCTAATTTTGAATAGAAGTTCGCTGATTTTCCCAAGATCAATTGCATAAACAAAGCTTTTGGGCCTGTATTTCCGGCAAGATATGGCAAATACTGGCAGATTCTTGAAAAACTGGTTATATTTATACTGTTCCATGCTAAAAAACTACGGTGTAAATGGCCTGTTTTGGCATGGAAAAGCAGTTTAAGGCTGCGGCTTGATTCCAGCATTGCCAGAATCGAGTGTTTTTGGGTCGTTGCCCGGTTCGTGCCGCAGAGGTTTTCCGATGGCTCAACTGATTATTCTGCAGGGTGAGAACATCGGGCATCGCACCGAATTATTGCAGGATTCTACGATTGTCGGTCGTGAAGCAGGCTGCACGCTTTGCCTGAAAGATGTTGAGATTTCACGCCGGCACCTGGAAATACGCCGCGAAAACGGTCGATACCGGCTGATCGATCTGCGTTCGTCTAACGGGACAACTGTCAATAACCAGCCTGTTAATGATGTTCTGCTGAAAAGGGGCGACCGGATTGGCCTGGGCCATACGCTGATTCTCTTTCAGGATGACGCACTGCTGCATGGGATTCTGGATGAGGTTGACGGTGTTCGACTTGTGTCAGCCGAGGCGGGCAACGATAAATCAGCCATTGTTCACACATTATCGGCCTATATCGATGGGCCGCCGATCACTGGGGGAACCAAGGCCCCACACTGGCTGCAGCAAAGGCTGGCCAACCTTGACGTGATGTACCAGGCAACCCGGGAAATCAGCCTGATTACAGAGTCTGACGACCTTCTGCCGCGCATTCTTGAACTGGTTTTTGACGCGATTGGTGCTGATCGAGGAGCCATTCTGCTTGTCAATTCCCGTGGAGATGTTCAGCCCAAGACATTTCGCTGCCGTGGCCCGGTGCAGCAGGGCGAACAGATTCATGTTTCTCATTCCATAGTTGACCACGTTCTGCAGCAGAAGCAGGGCGTGATCTGCATGGATACGCTGGCCGACAGCCGCTTTGCCACTGCTCCTTCGGTTGTTCAGTATGGCATTCGCGAGGCCATTTGCGTGCCGCTTCAGGGGCGGCACTCAATACTTGGCGTGATTTATGCCGATCATCGCAGCCTTCAAATGACAAACGACGAATCATCAGTCACCCGCCGGTTTTCTCAGGATCATCTGGCCCTGATGGTCGCGATTGGCGATCAGGCCGGGCTCGCCCTGGAAAACACAAATTTATATCAGGAAAAGCTTGACGCCGAACGGCTGGCGGCGATTGGTCAGACCATTACGATTGTCTCGCATCATGTCAAAAATGTTCTGCAGGGCCTGAAAGGCGGCTCATCGCTGATTCAGTCGGGGCTTGACACCGGCGACGTCAAGTTGGCCCGCCGTGGCCAGCACATTCTTGAACGTAATCTCGGCCGGGTGTACGACCTGGTGCTTGACATGTTATCCTACGCCAAATCACGCGAGCCCGTGCGTCAGGATGTTCACCTGAAATATCTGGTTTATGATCTCGTTGAACTGATGCGTCCGCGGGCCGAATCGCAGGGCATTCGTATGGAAACCAACGACATTCCCGAGACACTCGTTTGCTGGCTTGATGAAGAAGGAATTCACCGGGCCGTGCTTAATCTGGTGACTAACGCCATCGACGCTCTTGCCGGGCATGAAGGCGGTGTGATTCGTGTTGAAACCATTGAAAATAATAAGTCTGGTCATCTGGAAATTACCGTCTCTGACAATGGCCCGGGAATTGCCGACGAAGACATGGCCGGGCTTTTCGAGCTTTTTTCATCGACCAAAGGCTCAAAAGGCACGGGGCTGGGCCTGCCGGTCAGCGACAAAATTGTGAGAGAACACGGCGGCCAGATTCTGGTGAAAAGCGAGGTGGGCAGTGGCACCAGTTTCACCGTGATTCTACCGATCTTGCCTGGGCCCGAGCGATTTCATCGCGAGCCTGGCAACATGGAAGCAACCATCTCCGACTCATCAGTTATCAGAAAATGAACGCAGGCAAGTTCAGGCAGGTTTTCAGTGGTAATCCAGTGCTGTCAAATCTCTGGCACATCCACACCCAAAGTGCCAGCCAATTCGGCCAGTTTGGCCCAGTGGGTCGTTTCAATCGGAATGCCGTTGGCTTTGCGGTTGGCACGGTTGGCCAGTTCAGGGTCGCCTGGCAGTGTGATGCGATCAACACCCTCTCGCCGCTTGCTTGACCTCACATAATCAGCCAGGCCAAGGGCTTCAGAAAGCAGATGATCGGCTCCGGCAAAGAATGTCGGCTGTATCATCAGGAAAAAGACGTTATTACCCTTCGCCGGCGGTGCCCCTTCATAGGCTGATTTTCCGCCCGTCAGGCCACCGGCCAGAATATCGAGGACAAATGCCAGACCAAAGCCCTTATAGGCCTGGGCACCGCCCATCGGCAGAATGCTGCCCAACGGCTTTTCATATAGCACGGAACTGTCGGTTGTCGGGTCACCGGCAGGGCTAAGCAGCCAGCCTTCCGGCACTGGTTTGCGATCATTCATGAAGTAGGAACGCACTTTCCCTTCGGCCACGACACTCGTACCGAAGTCAAGTATCACAGGTTCCCGGCCGGTGGGCACGCCCATGCAAAGCGGGTTGGTGCCCAGGCGGGGCTCGGTGCCGCCGGGCGGTGCCACACGCTGGCCTGCGCCACAGTTGTTCACGGTGGCCAGCAGAATCATGCCTTCAGCCGCCACGCGTTCGGCATATTCACCCAGGCGGCCAATGTGGCCAAATTGCCGACCTGCACCCGAAGCCAGGCCGAATTGGCGGGCCCGCGGAATGATCAGGTCGAGAAGGCTGTGAGACAGCACCTGACCCATGCCCCAGCCGCCGTCGGCCACAACCACAGCCCCCTGGTCCGACTCGATCGTCAGGCCGGCCTGCGGGTTATAGGCACCGGTGCGAATAAAGTCGATATATTGCGGAATTCGCAGCACGCCGTGCGAGTCGTGCCCGCACAGGTTGGCGTCAACCAGGCTTCGTGCCACGGTTTCGGCGGCATTCTGCGGCACGCCGGCAGCAACAAAAATGGCGGTCACAAAATCTTTCAGCGTGGTTTCATTCACAGCCGGCATGGGTTTCTCCTGGCCTTGCGGGGGCGGCCAATCAAGCAAATTGTCGTTCGCGGTCTCTTGATCTTCGCCACAATTCAAGTCAACATTATGCTCATTGTGCCCTTCACATCTCAACACAAAAAGCACAAGGCCGGCCAATTGGCTGCCGATGAAAGTCAGGCCCATGTCATTTGAAATCAGGCAGTTGAAATCGGATGGCTTCACGGTTTATGAACTGGCCGAAAAACAGTCGGGCGCGGTGGCCAAAGTCGCCCCGGCCCTGGGCTTCAACCTCTTTTCATTGCATTTGCCGGTCGATGGTCAGCCGATACCAGTGCTGGTTGAGCCAAAGTCGATGGAAGAGCTGAAAGCCGGCCCATCGCGTTATGGCAACCCCATCCTCTTTCCGTTCCCCAACCGGATTGATCAGGGCCGATACACCTGGCAGGGTAAAACTTATGAAACCCCTGCCGGTAATGGTGCCCATGCCATTCATGGCTATGCCCACAAGGCAGCCTGGCGGGTGACCAAGACGACAACTGACGAACATCAGGCCAGTATCTCAGCCGCTTTTCAAATCTCCCGGGATGCACCCGAACATTTGCCGCACTGGCCGACGGATGCTGCCCTTGAGTTGACCTACACGCTTAAGACGGATCGACTGATTGTCTCGGCCAGGGTGGCTAACCCCAGCCAGGCACCCCTGCCGTGGGGGCTGGGCTATCACACCTATTTTAATCTGCCGCTGACACCGGAAGGAGCATCTGAAAAGACATCTGTCGTCATACCAGCCTCGCGCCGCTGGCAGTTGTCAAACTTCATTCCGACCGGCGATAAAGCCGTTTTGCCGCCAGAACTTGACCTTCGCCATGGCCGCAGCATGCAGGGCCTGAAGGCTGACGACGTGCTGACGGACGTGGCGCACGATGCCGACGGCCGCACCGTCTGCCGATTGTCAGATTTCAATAAGAACCTTGAAGTGAAGCTGGTCACAGACCGCCAGTTTCGCGAACTGGTGCTTTTTACGCCTTCGTGGAACAGCCGGGCCATTGCCATTGAGCCCTACACGCAAACGACCGATGCGATTAATCTGGCGGCAAAGGGTGTTGATGGTGGCCTGCGGGTGCTGGAACCAGGCCAATCAGCCGAACTGGCCATGACAATTGAACTTGGCCGGCTGAAATGACATGTTCAAACCAATCGGGTTGCTGGCCAAAGTTTGTGCATGAGCCGCCGTTTGACCGAAGCGGTTTTATGCGAGATACTTAAAGCACATTGCGCCAGCCCGGCCCTGAATGACCGGGCCCCGGGCCAACCAGATTGCAGAAAGCATTTCGGGCATGAAGAAGGCTGCCAAATTCACTTACGACGTCGTTCGCAAGGTTGCGGGCCTGCCCCTGATTGCCCGGTC
>JBJTRR010000153.1:0-1153 GCA_046076185.1 bacterium
CATCCTTCTGAAACCGGTGGAAACCGCATTGCTGGCAGAGCTTGATAACAGCCGGAACATCGGGCGGGGTCAGCTTCAGCCGATCCCAGTCAATGCCCAGGTCGAGATCTTCCTGTAACTTGACCAGTGTACGTGCTTTAAGAGCCGTCTGGGCATGTTCTCGCAGCGACTCTCGCTTCTTGTCGCCCTTGACCCTGTCAAGATTCGCCAGCAGGTTATCAAGCGTGTCAAACTGCTGCAATAGCTGGGCGGCCGTCTTCACGCCAATGCCAGGCACGCCGGGAATGTTGTCGGCCGTATCTCCGGTAAGAGAAAGAAGATCGACAATCTGGTCGGGCCGCACACCCCAGTCGTCCAGCAGTGCGGCTTCATCCAAAGACTCCTGTTTCCTCAGGTTATAAAGCTTCACCTGGGGGCCGATCAGTTGCCGGGCGTCTTTATCAGATGTGCAGATAATCACATCTAGGCCCTTCTCAACACCGGCCCGGGCCAGGGTGGCAATGCAGTCGTCGGCCTCAGAACCAAGTAGCTCAACCACTGGCACGGCAAAGGCTTCAATCGCTTCTTTGATCACCGGAAGCTGAAGCCGGAGGTCAGTCGGCATCTCTTCCCTCTGCGCTTTATAGGTGGGCAGAAGGGCTTCGCGAAAGACGGGGCCGGGGCCATCCCAGGCAGCAGCTAAAAAATCGGGCTTGTGGGTTTTGATTAAATTCATCAGATCGCGAATAATTCCAAAGACAGCATGAGTCGGCTGACCAGCCGGCCCAGTCATGGTTGGAATTGCGTGGTAAACTTGGTAGATTAGAGAAAATGAGTCAAGAATGTAAAATTGTGGGCGTTGATCCATGATTGAACTTTTCTTGATCGGCGGGCGTCACAAACAGTAGGGAGTAAGCCGGACGAAGTGGCTGCAGAGATCCGAACGATAGGCTAAAGGTTCCCGGTTGGGTTCGTCAACGACGATTTTTTGACGATGATGATGGGCAAGCGGCTTCAGAATCGTCATAACCTGAATCGTTGGATTAAACTCACAGGCAATTAAGGATATTTGGGAACTTGACCCGCCACAATTGCGGGGTTGTATGCCATACTTCGGTGAATAACGGCCTTCCGGCTAAGTCGGTTCATCCGGTAGGAGCCACTGAACTAGGGC
>JBJTRR010000154.1:0-1301 GCA_046076185.1 bacterium
ACCGGAATATCGGTGTGGATCTGACCGACCGCGACTTCGGGCCGCCGGCCGTTGGCACAATACCACCCGGAACGCCGGAATATAATCATACGTCGCACCTCGGCACGTCTCCGACGGAAGTCAATCCGAAATTTGCGTTAAGAAATTTGCAAGGATCTTTGCCTCCGCCGGCACTTGAAGTGGCTTCGACTCTTGGACTTCGTGGTCTTCTGGCAGGCAATAAGGCGGCGGCCGGTGGCTCAGCGGCAACGGTGCCGGGCCGATGGGGTGACCAACGGCTGCTGGAACAATATGTCAATGCCGGTGTTGGTGATGTTCGGGACGACGCATTCAATAACCCCGTTCGGGCCGGAAAATCCATCTACAAAGGCAATATGCCAAGCTATGTCTCGCCCGACACGGCCGATGACGACGGCGATGTTTTCGACTTCCTGGCCAGTGCCACGGCCGGAACGGTTGTTCCCACAGCACCTCAGGTTTATTCCAACGAGCGTGCTGATGGCACCTATCCGACAGCTTCCCGCAACCTGATGCTGGGGGTTGAAAGGCAGCGGCGATTTGTGACACCGACCGACCCAATGGGTCTGGGCCGGGTGGTGGCCTGGAATCGCCAACCGCTGTTTTACCCGAATTTTCTACTCAGCTATGTGACATCTCAGGGCCTGCCGCAGCAAAACTTTAACATGATTGCTGCCCAGCTTGGTGCCGTTTCGTGGTATGGCAAAGGTGCCGACAGCAAGGGGCGGGTGGGCTTTTTCGGCTATTATCGTCCGCCCGGCGTAAGTACTCCCGAAATTTTACCGCCAGAAGATACTACCCAGACAACCGTCAGCCTGGCCCTGAACCAGTTCACGATCGGAACGAACATCTACAATCAGCCTGGCTCGTTACTCAATACGGTTCATGGCTACGAGTCTTACCGAAACCCGCTGATGGGTTTTGAGTCAGAAGCCGGCAATTTCAACGGCGGTGGCTTCGGCGCAGCCATGCCTTATAACTTCGGCAACAACTGGGAAAATGGCACCTGGCCGAACAATTCACCGGCAATCATTCCTTATCCGTTTGTAAACATTCTGACGGTGCCAAGCAATAAGATCCCCCAAACCGCCTGGCCCATGCCCAACCAGCGTGGGACGTTTACATCCGACGTGGCAAGCGATCCATTCACAATCAACAGCTTTTTGCCGGGTGTTTCGTCGGTTGGCGGCCTGATGAATCTGGACGAAGCCGACGAGCAGAATCTTTACGATACTTCCGACCAGTTTGACACACCTTTCCGTGCAACCGATCTGGCAGACCTG
>JBJTRR010000155.1:0-1816 GCA_046076185.1 bacterium
TGAATTGCTCATAATTAAGCCTATTATTATCTGATTGTATCAGTTGGTCTCAATCGCAGAGGAACGACTACTCATAATAGCTAATTTATAATAACTCATTTTCTTAATACATCATATTTGATATTACTAAAAATTTAGAATTTATCTCTAATAAGTATAATTTACAGAATAATCAATACAATCGATCACCTTGATTTCTGAATATCCTTCGACAAGCCGGTGAACTGATTGCCTTCGACAAGAATGTCTCTGGTTTCTTTGCCGATTCGCACGCCGATGTGGCTGGCGGGCCCGCGTGATTCGGTGATTTTATTATGGATGATTCGCACTTTTTCCGTGCCGCCCTGAACGTCGATGGCTACGCCATTTTCAGGGCCTGAATTTTCAACAGTGTTATTTTCAATCAGGTTACGATGGCCGGCAAACGATGGGCCACGCTCGGGCCTGAATAAAATGCCAGTCTGGCCGCTGTTCTTAACGCGGTTGTGACGCACAATGTTATCGGTGTCGCGATGCCCGATAGAAATTCCCTGCCCGCGAATTTCATTGATTTCATTATGCTCGGCCAGGCCATATTTCACGCCCCAGCAGAAAAACAGGCCGATCTGGCATCGCTCAATTTTATTATGGCGAATCAGGGGACGCTGCGAGCCTGAACCCGGATGCAGGCCAAGGTCGCGATTATCGTGGCTGTGGCAGTTTTCTACCGTCACGTCGTGGCAAATCTGCCAACTGATACCGTCGCCATTGTAATTGCGGGCAATGACATTTTTAATGTGAACATTGCTGACATCCTGCATGAAAATGCAACCGCCGTAATTGCCATTGAAATTCTCGGTGTTTTTTAAATTGCCATCGAGGGCAAGATTTTCAATGACAAGATTCTCGGCCTCTTCGCTGGTGACCAGCGGATAAAGCGTGGCGCAGGTTGCCTCGCCCAATTGCCAGAGATTCTCTCGCAGGGGACGGTCGAGTTTAAATCGATTGCCCGAGCGAGCCACCAGCACGCGTTTCAGCACGGTCTGGCCGCCACTGTCGGTGTTTTTGGCCATCAGGCAGACACTGTCGCCCACCTGAAAACCTTTGGCATCCGTCAGAGTGATCTCCTGATCATACCAGTCAGAATCAAGCGAAAGCCGGGTGCGAATTGAGCCAGGGCGAGTCAGAATTGTGTCGGGGCCGCTGCCGGCCAGCCGAATGCCCGAAGCCAGCCGCACGGCCGCACGAAGCTCATAATTTCCTGGTTGCAATTGCACAGTGCCGCCGCCCAGACGGGCCACGTAATCAACCGCTGCCTGAATGGCCCGCGACGATGTGCCTGAAATATCGGCATTTTTCGGGCCGACGGTGATGGTGAGCTTTTCGTCCCATTTGGGCTCAATGCGTTTATCGCCCGAAGTGGCACGCGGGTATGTTACGGGCGGGCGGCCATCGCCTTCAGGCTGCTGGCCGTGAAGTTGCGACGCAAGTAAAACACTGCTGGATGAGGCGAGCCATTGCCGCCAATTGTATTTTGTGCGGTGTGTCATTTTATTTCTCGATGGAATAGCCTGAAACGGAAGTTATTTCTGGCGGATCAGTTCGGAGATGCGGAATTTCTGGAATGTGAGATGGGCCATGCTGCCTTCATAGACGATGCCGATGTGGTCGGGGTCGATCTGTGTCAGGCTGGGGTAGCCTGCGCCGCGGCCTTCATCAAGCAGGATGTGCCATTTCTCGGGCCAGGTTTTGCCATCGTCAAGGCTGAGCTGAAGGGTTTGATGTGTGCGTGACTTTTGTGAGTGGGGGTTGGAAAAGAGCAGGGCGTGTTTCATTT
>JBJTRR010000156.1:0-1825 GCA_046076185.1 bacterium
TAGCGAGTGCCACCAAAACCGGCGACCCGGTTTGGCCCGTTCGAGCCCGTGGCATGATGAATACCGGTCAGCAGGTGCACAAAAAGGTCACCCGCCACAGCCGTGCCGTAGTCCTGATACTTCCGCCAGCGGAAAAACCGCGTTGCGTCGAAAGCGATTTTCGGTGCCGAGCCGAGAAAGCGATCCCAGTCGCATGTCTCAGGGCTGGCATCGGTCGGAATCGAATACTGCCAGGCGCCAATTGACGAATTACGGTTGTAACGGGCCTCGACCGAATTGATCTTGCCGATGGCACCGCTGGCGATCAGGTCACGCACCTTGTCATAAAGAATTGAGCTGGCATATTGGCTGCCAACCTGAAAAACAGCCCCGGTCGCCTTCTGGGCGGCGATCACGTCGCCCCCCTGCTCAACCTTCTGCACCATTGGCTTTTCGCAGTAAACGGCTTTGCCGGCCTTCATGGCGTCGAGGGCCATGGTGGAATGCCAGTGGTCGGGTGTGCAGACGAGCACAGCGTCAACATCTTTTCGCTCAAGAATCTCGCGATAATCGGCATAAGCCTTCACTTCTTTGCCATAAACCTCAGTGGCGTGCTGTCGGCGGCCGGCATAGGCATCGGCCACGGCCACCAGTTCAGTGCCAGGCACCTTCAGCGCGGTGTCGGTATCAATAAAACCGATAATGCCCATGCCGATGGTGGCAATGCGTATTTTGCCATTGGGACTGGTTCCGGCAGCGACAAAGTTGCGACGCTGAAGTTCCTGCACGGGGGCATTCTGAGCAAGGATACTGGCCGAAATCGGCGCGATGGCCGAAGTGGTGGCCACATTCTTTAAAAACGATCGGCGTGGCGTTGCCATGAAGATTTTCTCCTCAATGATTCTTGCTTGGTATTCACTGGCCGGGCGACGGGCCAGTCTCGAAATTCTTGCCCCTATCTTCGCTGAACCGGCATTGTTTTTCAATCGCTTGACGCCAAGCCCCGCTTGCCGGAACATAATCAGTTGGAAACACGCACACGCATTGGCCAACCCGGGAAGTCTCTGAAACATCAGTTCTGGCAACATCATGAAAATCCAATACATTCTGACATGCCTTCTGGCCATTGCGACTTTTGCGACACCCAAATCTGAAGCAGCCAGGCCCGACAAAAATGTGGTGCTGATCGTCGCCGACGACCTTGGCCTTCAGCTTGGTGCCTATGGCGACCCGCACGGGGCCACGCCACGCCTTGACAAATTCGCTGCCTCGGCCGTTCGCTTCACGCAGGCACGCTGCACCACATCAAGTTGCTCGGCCAGCCGCTCGGTCATCCTGACTGGCCAGCAAAACCACGCCAACGGCCAGTTCGGCCACCAGCACATACCGGCCGATTTTCACACCCATGCCACGGTGCAGAGCCTGCCCGCCATTCTGAAAAAAGATGGCTATCGCGTCGCCCGGGCCGGCAAGCTGCACGTTCAGCCTGAGAGTGTCTATCCGTGGGATGCCGAATTTGGTGCGAAAATCGCCGGCGGCGGCCATAACACTGTGGCCCTGGCCGATTCGGTCAGGCCCTTGCTTGAAGAGAAATCAAAACAGCCGTTTTTCCTCTATTTCTGCCCGATTGACCCGCACCGGGCCGCCAAGGGCTTTGGCAATAAACCCATGCCCGGCGTGACCCAGAAAACCTATGACCCTGCCAAAATTACGCTTCCCGCCTTTCTGCCCGACACGCCTGCGGCTCGCGAGGAATGGGCCGATTACCTGCAGGCGGTCAACCGGCTGGATCAGGGCGTGGGCCGGTTGCTTGACCTGATCGCTGAAACCGGCCATGAGAAAGACA
>JBJTRR010000157.1:0-1393 GCA_046076185.1 bacterium
CGATTGAGCATCGCCAGTAGCGTTGCGTGCAGTTGTTTTATGCGAATAATGTTGATTGCCACTGTGTCCGCGCAGTGGTTCGTGACGCAGGCCCGCGTGGCCTCTTGAATTGTGCGAGAAGGGTGTTGCCGAACTGCGCATTTTTTCTGATTGCTTTCTGTGCCAATTTCTGTGGATGTCGATCGCCACGGGTATTGCTCTTGTGAGCCGGGTCGGACGTGAGCAGCCATCAATTGTTGTCTTCTCTTGTTTCGGACGTGTGGGGCGCGGGTGGGAAGCCTTTGCGAGGATACTCGCCGTTGAAAGCGTATTTATTGAAATCACTGGCAAGGAAACGGTTGGCAATTGTTCAAGCAGTAAGTGGCCGGCTTGAATCAGGAGTCACAAAAAAGAGGTCAAAATATTCCTTACAGGGTCTGGATTTTCGAGTTATTTTTGATCTAATAGAGCAATATGTATATCTCAAACTGTCATATCGTCAAACCTGATCAGATCAGGAGGCACCAGTGCCCTGTTATCTGACCTGTGATGATATTTTCAGGGATCAAAACGCAGGATTCAGGCACCGTCAGCAGGAACTTTCCTTTCTAACAAGTCACTGCTCTGAAGAGGGAATAACCCGATGATTCATTCGCGGACCGGGCGAAGAGATCAGGAAATTGGTTTCACGCTCATCGAATTGCTGGTTGTCATTGCGATTATCGCCGTTCTGATTTCACTTTTATTGCCCGCGGTGCAGTCAGCCCGCGAGGCAGGCCGAAGAGCCCAGTGCATTAACAACCTGAAACAGCTTGGGTTGGCCATGCACAATTATCATGATGCCGTTGGTTCTTTCCCGTTTGGCCAGGGGCCTTTCGGATGGAACGACTGGTCGGCACAGATCTACCTGCTGCCATATATGGAGCAGCGGCCGCTGTATAACACGATCAATTTCTCGCGGACAATCGGCCCGGCGAGCCCGACCAACGCTGAAAACCAGACCATGATGCGCACGCAATATAACATCTTCATATGTCCATCAGATGTTGACAAGTTGACCAACCCATTCGGACATTTGAACTACGCTTCCAATTCAGGGCATAACCCGCAGTTTTTCGGGCGTTCTTCTGGCGGCAATACGGCATCAGGGCTGTTTCTGTGGGCGGCTGACCCGAACCCTTTCAGCAGTGACGGCACCGCACACCTGAACAAGGCCGGGCAGATTGTGAGCCTGCGCGACGTGACGGATGGCACATCAAACACATCTGCCTTCAGCGAAAAGGTGAAGGCCGTGGGTGGCAACGGTAATACGTCGTATCGATCAAACCCCAGGGATTTATCCAAGCCGCTTTCCATGATGTTTTCGGTAGGGCTGGGAGGAGTTGATGAAAATACGCCGAATGGTTATTACCTG
>JBJTRR010000158.1:0-4367 GCA_046076185.1 bacterium
CAGGCCTGGCGGGCTTAACCCCTTTGACGCGATGAACAGCGGCAGGTCGCAGAATAACACGCTTGAGAGCGAGCTTGATTCTCTGCTTGGCGGGCGTGAAACGGCGTCGGGCCGGTCGCGTGATACAGATCGCTATTACAACTCGTTCCGCAAGTATGACGAAGATTTTAACCGCCTGTATCGGCCGAATCAGGATGTTGACCGGGCTTATAACGAGCGGCGTACAACGCGGGAAAGCTCTTATTTTAAAGCCCTGCGTGAGAAAGACCCGAAAAAGCGATCGGAATTGATGAGGGAGTTTAACCGGGGCGAAGTGGCCTCGGCGGTGAAGGACGATGACAAGGATCAGGTGGATTTGCCGACCCGACGCAGCCGCTTAAAGCCGGAATCCGACTTCGCGCGTGCCCGTTCAGCCCGCACTGGGGGCAGCGATTCCAGCGATCGGACGACACCGGGAAGCGGCGCCCGAAGTGGTTCAGCAACAGGCACTTCCCGCAGTTCGCGGTCAGGTTCGTCAGCCGGTTCGGGTTTACTCAGCCCCGGCCGGGGTTCATCGGACCGATCCGGGTCGCTGACCGAACGTAGCGGCTTGCTTTCGGAAGAGATTCGCCCGACCAACACGCCGCGTGGCTACGGCTCGTTGCGGAGCCGGGAAGAGGAAAAGAAGAAATCGACGACCTCGTCAGGTAACTCGGGTCGCAGTAGTGGTTTGCCGGGACTTCTGCCCTGATCCTGTCGGCACGAATTCCGACTTTTTCAGCGAGCCGCTTGTATTTCCCCGCGCCGTTTGTAAACTAATGAACATAATGACGGGATCCGGTGCGATCCCGTTAATTTTGGAATGAGATTGTGAATTGATTCACAATTGTTCCCCCGATGGATTCATCATGATCACAACATTTGATCCGCTGCTGATTTTTCTGGTTGTCGCGATTATCACCGGCGCCAGCATGATCATACTGAGCCAGGTGATCGGCCCTCGCAAGAACACGGCCGTGAAGCTGATGCCTTATGAGTCGGGCATGGACCCGGTGGGCGATGCCCGGCAGCGGTTTGACGTGCGATATTACCTGATTGCCATTGCCTTTTTGCTGTTTGACGTGGAACTGCTTTATCTTTATCCATGGGCGGTCAGCCACTGGCGGGTTGGGTCGGGTGCAGCGGCGGCATCAGCACCGGTTGAGCCCGGCAATGCAGCGGCTAAGTCGGCCGTGAAGGTAACGGGCCCGCTGGCTGAAGTCGGCCTGCCCCCTGCCTTCCGCGGTTTGGTTTTTGTCGAGATTCTAGTCTTCATGGCGGTTCTGATTGCAGCCTATGCCTATGCGTGGCGCAAGGGGGTCTTCCAATGGCGATGAAACCGGGCATGGTTGAACTGCCGGGCCGTAGTGGTAAGTCGGGCAGTGGTGTATTTGCTCCTGAGGGCACGATTTTCACAACGCTTGATGCCGTAGTGAACTGGTGCCGGAAAAACAGCCTTTGGCCGATGCCTTTCGCCACAGCCTGTTGCGGGATCGAGCTGATGGCCGTGGGTTCAAGCCGGTTTGACATCGCCCGATTCGGCGCGGAAGTCATGCGGTTCAGCCCTCGCCAGTGCGATCTGATGATTGTGGCAGGCCGGGTTGTCATGAAAATGATGCCAGTTCTGCAGCGAATCTGGCTGCAGATGCCCGAGCCCAAATATGCGATCAGCATGGGGGCCTGTGCGTCGTCCGGCGGAATCTTTGACACTTATGCTGTGGTTCAGGGCGTGGACCGGTTCATTCCGATCGACGTTTACATTCCCGGCTGCCCGCCCCGCCCCGAGCAGATTCTGCGTGCGGTGATGGACGTTCAGGCCAAGGTTCAAAAGGGTGGCAGCGCCCTGGGTAATCTGGGCTTACCCGAACTTCGGCGGATGGAAGAGCAGCTTGTTCAGATTAAACCCCGTGCGGCATTGCCGGGCGTGGCGACCGAGCGATCCGATGAATCGCGGTATGGATATCGCTTGCCAGGTGGTGAATCGTTTGTCGGTCAGCGGGAATCAAAGTAAGTCGGCACATTGGGGCCTGATGGAATACGTGACCAGATGAAGACCATGAAAACACCGGAAAATACGCTGAACCAGATACGCAAACGCGTGGGTGAGGGTGTTTTTTCAGTCTCGCAGAACCTCGATAACCTGCGGTTGCATGTGCCATCTGCCAAATTGGTTGAACTGCTTCAGATTTTGAAAGACGAATTTGGCTTCAACCTGACTGAGCTGGGTGGTGAAGATTATCTGGGCTATCCAGGTCGATCTGAGAGCAGGCAGAGGTTTGAAGTCCACTATATTCTGCTTAATCATGATACGACCGAGCGTCTGGTGATCAAGACGGGCGTAAGCGACCCCGACCCGACCTTGCCATCGGTTTACAGCCTCTGGCACGGTGCTGACTGGATGGAGCGGGAAGTCTTTGATATGTATGGGATCGTATTCGCAGGTCATCCTGATTTGCGGCGGATATTGATGCCCGAAGGGTTCCGGTCGTTTCCTCTGCGGAAGGATTATCCGCTACGGGGCCGGGGCGAACGGCATAATTTCTCGCGTCTGACGCGTGAGGAATCGTAACCCTCGGCAGGTGTGGTGCGGACAGGTCAATCAATCACTTTGCAGGACAAGTCTCAACGATGCCGGTTAATCTGCTTGACGAACCTGACATTCAGGCTGAGAGCCGCGACTATCACTGGACGCTGAACTTCGGCCCCCAGCACCCAGCTACGCACACAACCCTGCGGCTGGTGCTTGAGCTGGAAGGCGAAACCATTCTCAAGGCAACGCCTGACATTGGTTATTTGCATTCCGGCTTTGAAAAGCTGGGTGAACACCTGAACTTTAACCAGTATGTAACGGTGGTTGATCGCAAAAATTACATCAGCCCGCCGATGAACGAGGTGGCCTGGCACAATGCGGTGGAAAAGCTGCTGGGCATAGAACTGACGGAACGCTGCAAATACATTCGTGTGATTATTGGCGAACTCGCCCGGGTCAGCGATCACCTGCTTTGTGCTGGTGCAGCCGCACTTGACCTTGGTGCATTTACGGCCTTTTTGTATGCCTTTAACCTGCGTGAACAGATTTACGACATTTACGAAGAAATGTCGGGTTATCGTTTCCATCCCGGATTTACTCGTGTCGGTGGTGTCATGTATGACTTCACAGAGCGTGTCGTTGATCGGATCGAGCGTCTTCTCAAAACACTTCCCAAAGTGCTTTCCGACATGGAAAAGCTGCTGTTTCGCAACAAGATCTTTCTTGAGCGGATGCGGGGTGTAGGCACTTTGACAAAAGCCGATGCGATCTCGTTCTGTGCCACAGGGCCAGTGGCCCGGGCCAGTGGCGTGACCTATGACCTGCGTAAGGATGAGCCTTATCTGGTCTATCCCGACTTTGATTTCGACGTTCCCTATGCAACCGAAGGTGACTGCTTCGCCCGCTTCCAGGTCAGAATGGAAGAGATGGTTCAGTCGGCCCGGATTCTGCGTCAGGCACTTGACAGGCTGCCCGGTGGCCCTGTGAATGTGCCGATCGCCGAGAAATTCCCGATGCCTGACAAGGGCACCACTTATAACAGCATGGAAGGGCTGATTCAGCATTTTGAGCTGGTGATGCCGAACCGCGGCTTCCAGACGCCGAAGAATGAAGTATATGCTGCCGTGGAAGGCCCGAATGGCGAGCTGGGTTATTATCTGATAACCGATGGCACGCAGGTAGCCTGGCGGACACGCACGCGGCCACCTTCGTTCATTCACTTCCAGCTATTCCCGCACCTGATCCGGAATCATATGATCTCCGACGTTGTTGCGGTGCTGGGTTCACTTAACATCATTGCCGCTGAACTTGACCGCTGATTATCGGGAAATCCACGGAAAATCAAGTCTGCCATGACGAATTCATCGCTAGCCACACCCCGACTGATCCCCGAAACCCTTCGGCAGAAGATCGAAGGTTATATCCCGCGTTATCCAAGCAAAAAGGCCGTCACCCTGCCGGCCCTTCACATGGTTCATTCGCACTTCCGTTGCGTGCCGTATCAGGCGATGAAGGAGATCGCCGAAATACTGGAAATATCGCCGGCGGAAGTGGCTGACACGATGAGTTTCTACGGCTTTTTTCCCCAGGCACCGCTGGGCGATGTGCGAGTCTGGGTCTGCCGCTCCATTTCATGCATGTTGCGGGGTGGTGACGAACTGTTGGATCATGCCTGCCGGCACCTGAAAATTGAGCCGGGGCAGACCTCGGCGGATGGTAAGCTGACGGTAGAATTTGCCGAGTGTCTGGGTGTTTGTGATCACGCACCGGCCGCACTGGCTGATGATGGCCGGGTCTATGGCCCGCTTGACGAGGCGGG
>JBJTRR010000159.1:0-1714 GCA_046076185.1 bacterium
CCCGAGATACTGGCTGAACGGGTGCGTGTGAGCGTGAAATTCGCCAGGAAATTGGTAGTGTTGGCATTCAGGGCAGTCAGGTTGGAACTGTCAAGCACAACGTCCATATATCTGACAAACGACCGATTGCGCGACTGCTGCTGCACGGCCACTCCTATCACACCCATAAAGGGGTAATTCGTAATGGATGTGTCGTCAGCCTGAGTGATATTTACCTGGAACGGGCCAGGGTTTTCGTTCGCCCAGATGGGCACGGTGGCATTGCCATTTGAGTCGGTATAGACCGTGATCGAGCGGTTCGCGGCATTGGCGTTATCAAACCGGCCTGAAGCGGTATTGCTGTTATTGACATTTGCAGGAAGGATGATCGTAATTGGCACATTCGCCACAACGGTGCTGTTGCCCGCCCCGCCCACAACACGGAATTTGAGCCCGCCAGCGAAACTGCTGTTGGCGGTGGTTGTCAGGCACTGGGTCATTACATCAATGAACCGGGTGGAAAGCCGCACAATCAGGTCGTTGCCTGATGAATTGGCAGTGTAATTGCCTGCCTGACCATTGTAATTGATTTGCAGGGCCGTGTTGTTGCTTGTGAAGAACGAGCCCTGCGGCAGGCCCGAGAAGCCTGAAGTCTGGCTGATGAGCGAGCTGCCCGACTGATTGATCAGTGTCAGGCCTTCAGGATATGACATATTGCCCGGCACAGTCAGCGTGAGTATTGCCCCTGAATTGATCGAAACGCCACCATTGACAGAAATCATACTGAAGTTCGCCTTGCTCGGGCCAGTGGCGTTCCAGGTGGAACCGGCACCGAACGCAAGATTGCCCCTGACAAGCGTGCCATTACTGGTGGTGTAAAGCGTGCCGCCGTTTAATGAGAGACTGCCGAATGAACCATTGGAAATGAGGCTGCCGCTGCTGAGAATTGCGGAGCCCGTTACGTTGCCGCCGGTCAAAATATTGGCCGTACCGCCGGATACAGTGAGGTTGGTTGAAAGCTGAGAACTTGTCACCACGGTGCCACCACTGACAACCGTATTAGCGGCCGAGTATGGGCTGTTGATTGTGGCCACATTGGCGGCAGTTATATTCACTGTGCCGCTGATGAGAATGTTATTCAGAGTGGCATTGTTCTGTTCGGCAAGTGTCAAATTCGTGCCGCAGGCGGTGAGGATGTTGAAATCGTTGGTGGAGCTGTCAAGCGTGATATTACCATTGACACCCGTCCCGGATGTGATGAAATTCGCCGTGCCGCCGGTAATGACATTTCCACTGGGTTGAGAAATTGCACCGGCGGAAGTGATTGTCAGGTTGCCGGTGGTTCGAATCTGACCAAATTGAATTGCATTTGAGTCTCGCAATGCAATGTCTGCGGCGAAAGCCGAAACATTGCCATTAAAGTTATTTGTGGGAGAATTCAGGGTGATTGTATTTCCTGAAGCGGTGAGGTTGGTTGTGCCTGATATCAGAAGACTTGAATTCGCAATCTGCGTGATGGACCCACCTGCTGAAATGAACTGAAAGTTGACACCAGTCACATTACCCAAGACTGTGGAGTTGCTATTGTAAATTTCAATATCGTAAGTGGCATTGGCGTGGATCGCACCTACGAAATCGTTGGTGATATTATTGAGAATAATACTGCCGCCGATGGCGTTCAGGTAGGTTGTGTTGGCTCCGGTGATATCCCAACTGCCTGACTGAGTGATCGATC
>JBJTRR010000160.1:0-6991 GCA_046076185.1 bacterium
GTTGAAGGTCAGTTGCGTCGTCAGGTACAGCAATCGATTGCCCGTCTGCGTGAAATTGGTTGCTACCGGGGCATTCGCCATCGTAGGAGTCTGCCGGTTCATGGCCAGCGGACACGAACCAATGCCCGTACACGCAAGGGCCCAAGAAAGACGGTCGCCGGCAAGAAGGGCGTGAAGGATCTCCGCTGATCCTGATTTTGTATCGCCGGGGCCGGGCCCCGAAAATTTTCCCAGACAAGAGTAAGCAGTTCAGGAGTGATTTGAAGTGGCCAAGGCCAAGAAACGTAAAACCCGGCGTAATGTGAGCCGAGCCATCGTTCACATTCGATCCACCTTCAACAACACGCTGGTGACGATAACTGACCCGAATGGCGACACGCTCTGCTGGTCAAGCTCGGGCACCGTTGGCTTCAAGGGAAGTCGTAAAAGCACTCCGTTCGCCGCCCAGCGTGCAGCCGAAACGGCTTCATCGACCGCTGCCAAATACGGTGTGAAGGAAGTGGAAGTTAAGGTTAAGGGGCCTGGCGCCGGGCGAGACAGTGCCATTACGGCCATTCACGCTTCGGGACTGAACATTAAATCGATTGAAGACGTTACACCGTTGCCGCACAACGGTTGTCGCCCACCCAAGCGGCGTCGCGTCTGATTGGCTCAGGAATCAGTGATTACTTCTGGAAGCCGGTTATCAGGCTTACCGTGATCTGAAAGTGGACAAGAACGATGGGACGTTATATCGGGCCGGTTTGCCGGCTTTGCCGCCGCGAAGGCGTAAAACTATTCCTGAAGGGTTCTCGCTGTAACAGTGGCAAGTGTGCCATTGATAAACAGCGTGGCTTGCCTGGCATGCACAAGCTACGCCGCGGCAAGGCCAGCGAATATGCCGTTCGCCTTCGCGAAAAGCAGAAGGTGAAGAGATTTTACGGCATTTTCGAACGCCAGTTCCGCAAATACTATGACGAAGCCACCCGCCGGCCGGGTAACTCGGGTGCGGCTCTTCTGTCGTTGATTGAGCGTCGTCTTGACAACGTCGTTGCACGCCTTGGCTTTGCACAGAGTCGGGCCCAGGCCCGCCAGATGATTCGCCACGGCCATTTTCAGGTCAACGGCAAGAAGCTCGACATTCCGAGCTATCTTGTCAAGCCAGGCGATGTTATCAAGGTCAAAAACCGCGAAGCGTCAAAGAAGCTGGCTTCGGAAGTTTTGGTCAGCGAAGCTGGCCCTGCTGTGCCGAACTGGCTTGACCGGCTTGGAACGGAACCGCCGGAAGGTCGTGTTTCGCGGCTGCCCGGCGCTGAAGACTTGTCGGGTGAATTCAATGCCCAGCTGATTATCGAATTGCTGAGCCGTTAAGTCCCTGCCGACATCCTGCCGGAATTCCGTTTTACGCAAGTCGCGGAATGGTGTAGGATGTCTGTCTGGTTCAGTTATGAAGCAATCGAATCAGGGACCATTTCTGAAACACGGAGTTTACATCGATGCGAATCAGATGGCGTGGTCTGGAACTGCCGAGCAGGGTCGAGTGCGAACGAGCCACACTGACCGATACTTTTGGTGTTTTTCACGCCGAACCTTTCGAGCGTGGTTTTGGCCATACGGTGGCTAACAGTCTGCGTCGTGTTCTGCTCTCAAGCCTTGAGGGCAGTGCCGTGACCAAGATCAAATTCCATGGCGTGCAGCACGCTTATAGTTCTGTACCTGGAATGGTTGAAGATGTTACGGATCTGGTGCTGAACATCAAGGGCCTTGTTGTCAAGAACCACAGCGACCTGCCCAGGGTTGTGCGGATTGAGCGCAACAAGAAGGGTGATATCAAGGCTTCCGACATCATTACCGATGATTCGGTTGAGATTATTGAGCCTGATCATCATCTCTGCACTTTGACGGAAGACATTGATTTCCACCTGGAACTGACGGTGGAAAATGGCCGTGGCTACCGCCCGGAGGCCGAAGGGCATAACGACGAGCTGGCCATTGGCGAGATTCCTGTCGATGCGATCTTCAGCCCTGTTCGGCGTGTGGAATACAAGATTGTCGAGACTCGCGTTGGTCAGCGCACCAACTACGACAAGATGATCATGAGCATCTGGACTAACGGCGTGATCGGGCCAGAAATGGCGATTGTGGAATCTGCCAAGATTCTGCGTAAGCACCTGAACCCGTTTGTTCAGTATTTCGAACCAGGCCCGGGCTTGCCAATGACGGCGGCCAGCTACAGCAGCGGTGCTGGGAGCGATATACCTGGCCTGAGCCACAAGCTGGAAATGAGCCTTGCGGAACTGGATCTTTCGGTGCGTGCCACCAATTGCCTTGAAAGTGAAGGCATAACGACGGTGCGCGACCTGATCAGCCGTTCTGAAGAACAGCTACTCACGGTGCGCAATTTTGGTGAAACAACACTTCGTGAAGTAAAAAACAAGCTCAGTGATCACGGTCTTGCACTGGGTATGGACATAGCCAGCCTTCGCTGAGCAAGTAACTAACTGGCACCCGGTCAATCAGACGCCGGGTGTTCTCTTTTTCAAGTCAGGACAGATTCGGGGTTAATCATGCGGCACAGATCCAGCGGAACAAAACTGAAACGCGAGCCAGAGCATCGCAATATGCTTCTGCGAAACCTTGCCACCGCAGTTCTGGAACACGGCAAAATCACGACTACGCTGGCCAAGGCCAAAGCGACCCAGCCGGTGGTTGAGCAGCTCATTACATTGTCAAAATCAGGATTTGAGCTGAATAAATTCCGCAAGATTCTGACGATTGTCACCAAAAAAGACATCGCCTACAGGCTCTTCAACGAATACACTGACTCGAAAGATGTCACTCACTCGCCAATTGCCAAGCGATTCGCCAGTCGCAATGGTGGATACACCCGCATTTTCAAGCTCAGCAAGGTGCGTCAGGGCGATTGCTCGCAGATGGCCGTTCTGAGCCTTCTGGGTGAAGACGAGCAGGTTTCAACAGCGAAACCAGTCGCCCCGACCGTTTCCTGATTGCATCACACCGCACTTGTGGCGGCCGTTGATCCTGATTCATTAAGAACCGGCCGAGAAGCCGGTTCTTTGCATTTGAGGATTTTGTCATGTCGAGTTCGCATCACACGGATGGCACCTGTCTCTTCTGCAAAATCATTGCAGGCAAAATTCCGGCCAGAAAGGTCTGGTCGGACGACAACTGCATTGCCTTTCTCGACATCAGCCCTGTGAATCACGGGCACTTTCTCGTCGTGCCCAGGCATCATCACAAAGACTTGACAGAATTACCCCCTGAAATTGCCAGTCGGGTTGCCGCTGTTTTGCCTTTACTGGCCAGGGCTCTGGTGCGTTCAACCGGCGCAGATGGCTTTAACGTGGTGATCAATAATGGCCCAGTGGCTGGCCAGACGATCTTTCACGGGCACTGGCATCTGATTCCGAGATTCAGGGACGACCCAGTCAACTGGCCGTGGCCACATGGCAGTTATTCAGGCGATGAAATGAACCAGGTGGCCTTCGCGATTGAACGGGAGCTTGACCAGATCAACGGGCAGGCTTAATCGTATTATTTGGTGCCCGCCAGCATGGATTTGAGGCCTGCCGTGTTGATCGAGCGAATCTCGTAAGCACCCCCTGCTCCGGATTTGTCAATAAATTCCATAACAGCCACAGGTTCACGTGGGGTGTCGTGATAGCTCATTCCCTGGAAGAGTGGTCGGCCAAACTGGCCTGACGGCTTTTCAGGTATGGTGCCAATCACCTTGCCATCTTTGAGAATCTCAAATCCGGCAAGGCCGCTTTCGAGGTCGGCTGCCGTTTTCCACTCAAGTTTTCGGCTGCCATCGGCATTTGTCGTCAATTTAATGGAGTTGGGAGCAGGCGGAGGGGTGTCATCAGCCAACTCGTGCCTGCTGACATAGGCCCGCCAGATTTTGGCGAATGAGGCGTCAGGCAGCCAGACACTGGTTTTCAGGTCGCCTTTGAAATCGTTCTGGGCCACAGCCGCAGATTCCCAGTCGGTTGCAAGCCATTCCCCGCCAGTCGAAAGGTCTTTCAGGCTGCCATCGGCGGCAAGACGCTGTTTCAGGCAAGCGTCGAAGAACGGAATGGCCATATAGCGGGAATCGCCACATTCATGGCTGGTTTTTGGGTCGGGGGCGAAACCGATGGGAGCCCCCTGCCCCCGATAAGCCTGAAACATGGCCATGGCCCCAGTCCATGCACCTGAAAATCGCCTGTCGTCGCGTTCTTTCAGGCCGGGGTTGCACATGGTCGGAATTTTGTAGGTGGCCACAGGAATTTCGGGGCGAGGAATTTCGCCTTTTTCCCATGCTGAAAAACCTGTGCCGCTGCGAAGCCAGACGGCCGCGATGCGCTGCGGGTCGGAAATCATCATGAGGCTGGCCCAGAAGGCACCGCCGGAATGACCCCAAAGGCACCAAGGGGCGGTGGCAAGTTCCGGATGGCCGCTGGCTTTGGCCAGGTCGTCAAGGGCTTGAAGGAAGCGGGTTCGCGAGCCATTGCGCGGGTCGCACCACATGCGGCAATTCTGGCCATCTTCCTGCTCAAAGCTCGGGCCCAATAAGGCGAAATGCCATTTTTCAGCCAGAGCCTGCCAGTGCAGGTCGTCGGCAGCGGTTCGGCCACCCTGGCAGGCACCCTTGCCACAGCCGTGCTGGTGCACAATCACGCCGCGAATCTGCTTTACGGAATCAGGAATCCAGACACGATAAGTCACGCCGAAGATCAGCTCGCCGGGTTTGGTAGAAGGTTCGTAACGCACCGAGTGAATTTTGCCCTGGGCAAAGCATGACGGTGCAATGCAAAAGGCGAAGGTGAGGCAAATGCCGGCGATTATTTTGGTGAGTGACATGGGCGGCAGATTCCGGGAGGGATGGATCGTGTGGACTGGCCTGAGAACCTTATTATTCAGCAAGTGGGCGGGCTGATCAAACAAAAAAGCCCCGGATGTCAATTCCGGGGCCTTGCCGGGTGATTTATGCCGGATTTGGATTAGTAGGCATCGGCACTGATCACTTCCCCGCCGGATTTTGTGCCCAGGCCCCACCAGACAATCTCAGCCACTGTGTCTTTCATGAACCTGACACTGCCATCAGCCAGCAGAACATTAACGCCACCGGGGTGATAGCTTCGCGAAGCGCCGCCCGAGGCATAGGAAGGGCTTTGGGCTGTCGAAGTCTGCACCGGGGCACAGTCGGGCGTTTTGCTATTGGGCGTGAGGAGCATGCCCACAGCTACACCAAGTGCCATGCGGCCGAGGGCCCACGACTGACGGGCGTCGTCGCGAATTGGGGCCGTGCGTGCCTGGCCGGCCTGGCTGCATGCCCGCTGGTAAGCCCTGAGATTGGCCAGGCCGGTTGGGTCGAACGGGCTGTTGTCCTGATTCAGGCCGTAAGCTGTTGTGCCTGGCCAGTTGACTGAAGAGAAAACGTCAGACTTTGTGGCCTGGCCTGCTGAGTTGTCGCCACGAATCACTTCCATGGCCATTATGGTCTGGCTGGTGCCGTCTGTCACCGAGCCAATCGTCACGGGCCGGGTGAAGTGGAACATGCCAAAACCCAGGCCGCCGGAATTGACGCTGGCCAGCGTGTATGTCTGCGAGTCGTACCAGTTAAACTGAGGGCCGACGGAGAGGCCATAGTTTGAACCGGCATAGGTCCAGTTGGAATTGTCGGAAAAGCTGCCAGTGAAAGCACCTGTGGCATCGCTGGGGCACATGAAGGATTTAATGGACGTGGCAACAACCGTGGCATTACCCTGGGCTGAGACCGAGCAGCCCCAGACACAGGCGGTGAGTTGATTGAAGTTGTTGTAAAGCACGCCCTGCTCAATAAATGCAGCGGCCCTGAGAAGTGCGCCGGGGCCATAAGTTGTGACAGAGGCCGTTGCGCCGGGTGCCCAGCCACCGGTCTGAAGAATCGGGAAACTGCCGTTGGCCGATTCATAATTGTGCATGGCCAGGCCAATTTGCTTAAGATTATTGACACACTGGGCCCTGCGGGCAGCCTCTCGGGCCGACTGTACGGCGGGCAGCAATAGAGAGATCAGAACGGCGATGATGGCGATGACCACCAGCAACTCGATCAGGGTGAAGCCCTGCGAGCGGCGAGTTTTCTTAAAATGATTCGTTTGCAATGTGATTTCCTTGCCCGGGTTGGAAAAAATCCCTGATTGAATGATTGCGTCGCATAAATTGATAAGAGTATTCGAGCCTGAATACCTCATATAATTAACAAATTATTCATATTGCCCTGAAAAACAAGGCGCAAAACAAAACACCCCCGAACCAGAGGCCGGGGGTGGGGTGGTAAACGATTTCAGCCTGAGGTAAGGCGAACTTACCAGGCGAAGTGGGCGAAGGCCTTGTTGGCGTCGGCCATTTTGTGAACATTTTCGCGTTTGGTCACAGCGGCGCCTTCGCGGTTGTAGGCGGCGATGAATTCATCGGCCAGACGCATGTGCATCGGGCGGCCTTTTTTGTCGCGGGCGGCTGCAAGAATCCAGCGGATGGCAAGCGTCTGCTGACGTGAAGGCTTCACGTGCATTGGCACCTGATAGGTGGCACCACCCACACGCTTGGAACGCACTTCGACAACGGGCTTGACGTTATCAACGGCGCGATGGAAGACGTCAATCGGCGGGTCGTTCTGGATCCGCTTTTCAATCAGGGCCATGGCATCGTAAAAGACTTTGCGGGCGACTGATTTTTTGCCGTCGTACATCAGGTTATTGATGAACTTCGAAGCCAGGAGGGAGTTAAACCGGGCGTCGGGGCGAAGCTGCTTCTGACTGGCTGTAAATTTCCGGGCCATTGTTCTTTCTGTGTCCTTTGAAAATTACCTCAGGCGGCCTGCTCGATCAACTGGCGAGAACGGGCCGGGCCTTGATGAATCGGTATCGGTGAATTATTTCTTCTTGCCCTTGCCCTTGGCAGCGGCTTTCTTGGTAGAGGCACCATACTTGGAACGGGCCTGCTTACGGTCAGCCACGCCCGAGCAGTC
>JBJTRR010000161.1:0-3768 GCA_046076185.1 bacterium
CTTTGCCACAAGCGATGTTACGGCAACGGCTGGTTCTGATTATGCATCGCGTTCAGGCACGGCATCAATACTTGCCGGCCGCACATCGGTCACGATCAACGTGCCTGTTTATGGCGATACGACTTTTGAGCCTGACGAGACTTTCAAGCTGACGCTTTCGAATCTTTCGTCGAACGCCCAGTTCACCAGAGCTGAAGCGATTGGTACGATTCGCAACGATGATGCCCCGCCACCAGTGCTGGCTTCCATTAATGATGTTCAGGTGACGGAAGGCAATGATGGCGTGGCCAATGCGGTATTTACCGTGTCACTCGATAAAGCCGCGCTGGTTCCTGTTTCGGTTGATTTCTACACCTATGGCCTGACGGCAACGCCAGGCTACGATTACCAGGCCCAGTTTGGCACGCTGACCATTCCTGCCGGGGCCACTTCCGGCACGATTACAGTGCCCGTCTATGGCGATGTGGAAGTGGAGAGTAACGAAACTTTTGAGCTCAATATCTACAACGCCACTGGCGGCTCCGCGATTGCTGACGGCACAGGCATTGGCACCATCGTCAATGATGACGCCTTCTCTCGCCTGAGCGTGGCTGATATCCGTGTGGCTGAAGGCAACAGCGGCACCACGATGGCCAATTTCACAGTCAATCTGGACCAGCCCAACAATGGTGATATCTCTCTCTGGTATTACACCTATGATATGTCGGCTTCGTCATATCTGGATTACGAACCACCGTTCGCCCAGCTGACGATTCCAGCCGGTGCAACATCTGGAACGATCTCCATACCCATTTATGGCGATACGCAGGTTGAGCCTGATGAGACCTTCCAGCTCTGGATTTATGGCGTATCATCAAACGCCGTTTTGGATAACAGCTCGGCTATCTGTACGATTGTCAACGACGACGTTCCGGCCAGCATATCAATTGCCAACGCTTCCATCAGCGAAGGCAATAACAGCTGGAAGAACCTGACGTTCACTCTGACACGAACCGGCGACCTGAGTGGTTATTCGTCGGTTATTGCCAGCACGGTTTCAACAGGATATACAGCAACGGGCGGCAATGACTTTCAAAACAAGTCAAGCACTGTCGGCTTTAATCCGGGCGAGACTTCTAAGACATTTAATGTCAGGATTTATGGCGACACCACAGCCGAGCCTGATGAAACCTTCGGCGTAAGGCTTAGCAACCCCTACAATGCCGGACTGGCGGTTGATCTGGCCATTGGCACCATCATTAACGACGATGGTGGAGGCACAATGCTAGGCTTCAGCAATTCGGGTGGTGGTGCCAACTATTACCTCCCGCCAGATGCGCTGGATGCTGCCGGTGCTGATATTGTGCTTAACCCGCTGCCATTGCCCGGGAGCCGGAAACTACGGACAATCGTCTGATGTTTTCTATCAGGCGTAATTGAAAATAAACGAGTCCCGACGGGTACAAAACCCGCCGGGATTTTTCGTTTTGGCGACTCGATCGAAGTGCTATTTTTCAGGCATGAATTTCCATTTCCTGTTTCCGATTCTGGCTGTACAAATGATTTGATATCAATAAAATCAATATAATCGCTACACAGACAAAGATTAAAAAAGTTTGCGTGAGCGATAAACCAAAGGCATATTAACTTATTTGAAATCCGGCGCATTCAGGAAATTATTCTCATGCCGCCTGTTACACGCATTCCACAGATGCCCGACTGGATCGACGGCCTGATCAACCTTCGTGGTTCAGTGATACCTGTGGTGAATTTGCGCAAGCAATTTGAGCTTGAGCCCCGCCCTTCCGACGAATACACACGGATCATCGTGTTGAACAATAGCGGTAAAACGGTCGGCGTTGTCGTTGATTCGGTCTCGCGCGTGATCAAACTGATAAACAATGAAATTCAGCCGCCACCGGTCACCATCAATTCCCAGGAGCGCGCCTGCCTTCAGGGCGTGGCCAAGGTTGACGACCGACTCGTTGTCATTCTTGATGTGGACCGGCTGCTGATGATGGAAGGACTCAAAAACGCCATGGAAACGGTGAACCGGCCAGGCTGACATCGCCATGGTGTCTTTCCCTGAAACAGGCTATGTCAGCGAGTGAAAGTCAACTAACCAATTCATCAGGAAAGACCGCGACAATTTTACGGCGAATCACATTCACAAGCCATTGGTTGGAGAAATGAAAATGGCCGCAAAACGAACAACGAAGAAGCCTGCGACAGTTGAGACAACACAGGCTGTCGAAACCGCACCGAAAGCTATAAAAAAAGCAATACGGCGAAAAATAGCACTTCGACAGGCAAGAAACCGGCTGTGAAAAAAGCCGTTATAAAAGCGAAAAAAAAGCCAGCTGAAGTCGAGGTGACCAGGGCAGCGATTGACCCGGCACCGGGCAGGCCGAAGCGTTCTCGCAAGGCCGTGACGCAGAAGAAACTGCCCGAGGCAGTTGTGGAAGCGACTGTTCCTGCCTCTGAACTGAAATCGCTTGAGGCCAGACAGCGGGAACTTGAGACTGAATATACAAAATTCTCGCAAATTACCGAGCTGACACCTGTCAATACCGTGTTTGCCGATAATCAGTTGATCATTCGTTATTTGAATCAGTCGGCCCGCCATACCTTCCATAAGCTGGAGGCCTATTTGCCGATCAAGGTCGAAGAAATGATCGGCAAGTCGATGGATATTTTCCACAAGCATCCGGAACGACAGCGAACATTGCTGCTTGACCCGCGAAACTTGCCCTACAAGGGCGAGATTCATCTGGGCGGCGAGATTTTTGACATATGGTCACGGCCATTATGGATAAATCAGGCCGCTATCTGGGGCCCATGCTCACATGGGAAACCGTGACTGAGAAGCGTAAAGCCGCCCAGCGTGAAAAAGAACTGGTTGAAGACAGTCGGGCTACAACCAACACATTGCTGGGCATTTCAAGGGCCAAGACAATTGACGAAATTCTGCAGACGGCGATTCATTCCATACGTGAAGCCTTCGACTGGAAATACGCCGGCTATTGGAAGCTGGATCGCACTGGCAAACAGGTGGAATTTGGTGGCGACAGCGGCTCGATAGGCGAAGATTTTCGGCGGGCGAGCATGGAAGCGAAATACCAGGAAGGTCAGGGCCTGAGCGGGGTGGCCTGGCGGAATCGCGATATATTTATCGCGAATGATATTACTCAGCTCAGCAGTTGTCCGAGAGTGGCACCGGCGGCAAGGCTTGGTATCAAAACAGCCCTTTGCATACCGATTATTGCAAACGGCAGCGTGGTGGCAACGATCGACTTTTTGTCAGATCGTTTGAATCCGCCAAGCGAAAGCCGCCTGGACACGTTTCGAAGCCTTGGCCGGGTGATTTCCGGCACCATCGAAAAAATTGAGCAGGATAATCAGGTGGCAGCGGCCAAGCATGATCTTGAGCTGAAAGTCAATCAGTTAATGCAGGTGGCCCGGGCCACTGCAGAAGGCAACTTGACCGTGGCCGTGGAAGTGACCGGCAACTACGACATGGGGCGGCTGGGCGACGCCTTCGGTAAAATGATCAGTGACCTGAAAAACGTGATCGGATAGGTGGTTGAGTCGTCAAGCCAGTTTGCTGAAAGTTCGCGGGTGATTGCTGAAAGTGCAACATACCTTAGTGAATCCTCGCAGAACCAGTCGTCAACTGTCGAAGAGATGTCGGCCTCAATCAACGAGCTATCTGTCTCAATCTCTGACATCAATAAAAATGCCGAGTCAGCCAGCCGGCTGGCTGAAAGCACCGCTGAACTGGCCCGCCAG
>JBJTRR010000162.1:0-8378 GCA_046076185.1 bacterium
TTGACATGGCAATTCTGTCTTGGAATTCGGCCGTTAAGGCAATGGCTTAGATACGAGTATCCTGAATATCGTCGCCTGGGGCATGATCAACAAAATGCCAGGAAAGCTCGGTCGCGACAAGCTTCATGAATTTGTTTTTAAAGGCAGCCTTACTCACACCAAGTTCCATCGACATTGGCGCTGTCTTGGGAAAGATCGTGTCCCGGAAGTCGTTGTAGATGACATCCACTTCCTTAGGCTCTGACTTGATCGGCTTGCCCTTTTTGTCTTTGGGATAATCCTTGGATGTGACCTGCACATGAATCTTGGAATGCCCCTGAAAAAGCATGGGCGTAGATGGATCCTGAATCTGGAATTGCTCAATTTCCAGGAAGATCACGGCATCGGCTTCAAAATGGTTGAGTGCCTCTTCGGCGTTCCAGTCGGAATGCTGCTGTTGCCATTCAGCGACTCGCTCAAACGGAGCGAACTTGATACTGCCATTCGATTCTTTAACCGTTCGCTGAAACTCTTTGGTCAGGTCGCGCTCAAGCATCTGAAAATCGTTGTTTGCCCCATTCACTGCATGGGCCAGAACCACGACAAGTTTGCCGGAAAGGTCGGGGCCTGTGTGTGCAATTGTCGGCTCAAAAGGCTGAAGAAAGTAGAGGCTCATTCTGGGGTCGCAACCCATCATCACAGCCACACCTGAAAGCAAACCCGCTGAACCGAGAAAACCGCGACGTCCTAATGTGTTCATGGCTTGCGTCCTTGCTTGCCTTTTTTGAAATCGTTCCCTGACATGAATCCAATCAGAACCCGGCCAACAGCCGCCACTGAGCGGCACGAATCAGCCAGGTTGTCAGCGCGATGGCAAACATACCACCCGCCCAGAGTTCCAGCGGTCGATCCCACGATCTGAATCCGATTAACCGGCTTTTCAGAAACGACATGGTAGCCCAAACAGAAACCAGCCCACCCAGTGTGGCCATTAAAACCAAAGCGGGGCTGCACTTCCACGAGTCTCTGATCCGCCCGTGACCAAGGTTGGCCAAAGCGGTTGTCATGCCGCATGTTGGGCATGGTAATCCGGTTCTTTCCATAACCAGACACGCTGGCAACCCAAGCTGCCGGTGTGTGCCAACACCTGTCGATTCCGGATTAAGCCGGCCCGCCAGAATGCCAAATGACAGAAAAACAACCGGCAGGAAAAGAAGCAGATAACGTGACCAGAAGAGGCTGGAATCCTCCGGCCTCTCTTCAATTAACGCTATCAAGCCAGGCCTTGGGCCATATTTTTGTGACGGCATCCTGCCAGATCTCTTTTTTTTTCGCTTGCCGATCCATCCATGGTTCGGTTTTGATTCAAAATAACAAGTTTTGCAAACCTGGCAAGGCGAATAATTTTTGATTACAGACTTTGAGACGGTCACAAGGCTGACGACCAAAGGAGAAGAGTTAACGATTCTCCGGATTACGCAAATTCTTCAGTAGTCATAGCTGACAGAAATTGATAATATCCCTCAATAGCGAGTCAGAGGATTTCCCTCGATTGGCCATCATTTCCAACTCATGAAAACTGGAGAATCGGAATTTTCCGGACAATTCTAAAGGTTCTTCAGGCAGAGATTTACATCGGAGTCGTCTAAAATGATTTTTGCTCGTCGCAGTTTCTTCACACTGATTTTAACCGCTGCATGCCTTACCCTTGTTCATGCTGAGGATGCAGCCAAGGCACTGGCAGGAACCTGGAAGACCGATGGTGCCGATGGAATTTACGCCACCTGGACTTTTGATGGCGATAAACTCAAGGCATCGGTCAATGGAAATGAATACAAGGCCGAATTCAAGGTCGATGAAAAAGCCAAGCCGAATGCCACGATGGATGTAACAATCACTGAAAGCCCTGACGGCGATGGTGGCAAAAAAGTGGGCAAGGCGATTTACAAGCTCGATGGCAAAAAATTGACCATCTGTGTCGCCATGCCGGGCAACGACCGCCCATCCGAATTCAAGACCATCGACGAAGTTCAATACAATTTTGAACTGAAAAAACAGTAATTTCTCTATAAACCCAATCCAGAGAAGATGCGAATGAGGTTAACCTCATTCGCATCTGGCATTTATAATGGTTTCAGCGAATCATTTACTCGCGATTCTGGACGTTTCTGCCGAAATCATCCCATTCTTTTTGTAATCCGGTATTCTTACCAATTTCCCTGCGACCAGCCTGACGTCAAACCCACCCGGGTATCTGTCCCGGTTTGCTTTCCAGAGCTCTCTGGCATGCGATTCGTCGCCAAACAATCGCCTGGATAGGTCGTCCCAACTTTCGCCATCCGTTGAAAACACAACACCACGAGTGAGCGTTTCGGCAGAGGCCTGCCGAACGGAATCGTAAGCACCAGAAGCTGAACTGGAACCATAACTATTGGTTTCAACAGCACTTGCCTGTTTTACCAAGCCTGAATCGAGACGCCCCGGTTCTGCAGAATTCTGAGACGAAGCCGCTCCCGATTCTGCTGGATTCGACACAGACGAACTGAAATTGGAACTATCCTGGGCTGTTTTATTCTGACTGGAAGAATCATAAGTTAATTCATCCAAGGAATTTGAGTCGCCAGATGAATCGTTGCTGGCCCCAGTTTGTGAATGAATTGAATTGTCGGTTCCAGCATTGTCTGCCGAAGGCGAAGATGTTGAATCAGAAGACATTTCGGATGAACCAGAAGAAACGGTTGTGCCCAGATCAGAATCGGATTTCGCCACTGTCTCTGAATCAGTGTGATTCATACTTTCTGATGAGACAGAACCTGAAGAATCGGTCGAATTTGAAGCAGAGTTGCTAACTTCATTTTCAGATCCAGCGTTTCCAACTGTGCTCGAATCATTCACTGAACTGATTGAATTGCCATTCGAATCGTTAGTGGCATTGGCTGTTGATTCTGATGAACCCAGACTTGTTGAAGATTCATTTTGATTAGTGCCTGAAGAATCATGAGATGGCGAAGAACTGTTCGCTTCACTTAATGGATTCAATGTCTCCGGTTTATTCGTCTCTTCGGTTCCTGATCCCGAGCCGGCACTGTTCATGTCGGAAATGGGCGGGGGCTCTGAAACGGGCGCGGAGTTTGAATCTGTTGTAGATGATTCACCTGGCAGGGGTGGACTATCAGATGTTGAAAGCGAGTCGTCTGTCGAAGTTGATTTTTCAGTGACTGAAGAGACTTCGGAGTTGCCAGAATCTGTCTGATTGGCTGAAACAGAATCGTTTGCAGACGAAGAAGCCTCAACCGAATTAGAACTGTTCGTGGAATCGCTGGAATGAGTATCAGCCGAATGATCTTTTGGCGAATCACTGGACGAATCGGATGTTTTTTGATTTTCTTCTCCAAATTTCACGGCCGATGATTTGTCGGGTTCAACTTCTTCCTGACTCAACGGCGGATTTGAAGAATCTGTCCGACGCGATGGACGAAGATCAACAAGAGTAATCACAGTCAAACCTACGATAAGACTATAGTGTGCAAAGATTTTGATAGCTAAAAAGACGTTTCTCATGGTGCTTTTCTAAAGTCAGTCATCATGGTTGCGGATTCATGAACATCATTTCTATCGGCCGCTCATTCAAAAAAACTTCAGTTAATTTAAAAATTTTCCAAGAATGTTCGACCTTGTTAGGTTTGAACGGAGCATATAGGATTAAGGTAGCGTGATTGATGAAGGATTGTCCGCAAGTTGGGGTTTAATGATGATCAGGTCGTGGCTTCAGCGTAATCGTGTTCTCATTTTCCTGACCGGTCTGATAATTACGACAGGGATGTTTGTCGGGGCTCAGGCACCGAGCCTTACCCCTACCCAGATTGATCAGATCACTGCGCGGCTCGTTTCACTGATTGTCGAAAATCAGCATATTGCCAAGCCGAAAATCGACGACCAGATCTCTGTGCGATGGGTAAGAAATTTTGTCAAATCGCTTGATCCCCAGAAAATTTATTTTCTTAAGTCAGATGTGGATGGCTTCCTGAAGAGAGAAAAAGAACTCGACGACCAGATTAAGGATGGAAAAATTGATTTTGCAGAAGGTGTTTTTAAAACTTTCCTGAAACGAGCCGAAGAATCAAACACCTGGATTCAGGAATTCCTTAAGGCAGATGTTGACTTTAATGTAGATGAGACCATTCCGGATAACCCTGATAAAGCTGAATACCCACAAACGGATAACGAACGTAAAGACCGCTGGCGTAAGAGAATCAAGCTTGACCTGCTGCAATACAAGGTGGACGATGTCAAGCTTGATGAAGCTCGGCAGAAGCTTGTTGTTCGTTACCGCGACCGGATGCGGGCCTTCAACCAGATCAATTCCAATGAACTTCTTGAGATCTATCTGACTTCGCTGCTTACGTCGATTGACCCTCACTCAAGTTACATGTCTCCAAAGACTTGGGAGGATATGCTGCAAAGCCTTCGGCTTGAGCTTGAGGGCATTGGTGCATCGCTCGCTTCGGAAGACGGTTTTGCGACCATTAAAGAAGTTGTTCCAGGTGGTGCTGCCGACAAGGACGGTCGCATACAGGTCGAAGACAAAATTCTTGGTGTTCTGAAGGACGATGGTTCGGAAGAAGATTTTGTAGAGAAAAAGCTGAGCGATGTTGTTCGAAAAATTCGTGGACCAGCAGGCACGAAAGTCAAGTTGATTGTTCAGCCCAATGGCACACGCGATCGCAAAATCTATGAACTGACTCGTCAGAAAATTGAGCTGAAAGAGCAGCACGCCAAAGGTAAGGTGATCGAAACCAAAGCTGAAGATGGCAAGATGGTTAAGGTGGGTGTGATTAACCTGCCTGCCTTTTATGGTGATACGCAAGCCATTTTTCAGGGCAACCCTAATGCCGTGAGTGCTACGTTTGACTGCAAAAAAATTCTTGCCGACTTCAAAAAGCAGAATATTGATGCACTTTTGATCGACCTGCGTGGCAACGGTGGTGGCCTGTTGCAGGAAGCCATAACGCTTTCAGGCTTGTTTATTGACCAAGGGCCTGTGGTGCAGGTGCGTCAGGCATCTGGCGTTCGCCACCTTGATGACGAGAATGCAGGAACTGAATGGTCTGGCCCCCTAGCCGTGCTGATAGATAAAACCAGTGCCAGTGCTTCGGAAATTTTTGCAGGCGTGATACGCGACTATAACCGGGGGCTGGTCATTGGCGATTCCAGCACCTTTGGTAAAGGAACAGTTCAAAGCATCGTACCACTCAATGAACAGGTTCGGATCAAGGAACCTGATCTGGGTGCCCTGAAGCTGACCATACAGCAATTTTACCGGGCAAATGGTGAAAGCACGCAAATTGAGGGTGTTAAGCCTCATGTCCACATTCCGTCCATTCGCGATCAAGCCGATTTTGGGGAAGGCAAAATGGATTATGCCCTGAAATTCGACAAGGTTCCTTCGCTGGATCGTGACAATTTTCAAATGGTGACACCCGAAATCGTCAACAAACTTGTTGAAGATTCAAAGACTCGCCGAAGCAAAGATGAAAAGTTCCTGAAACAGGACGAGATGATTAAAAAATCGATTGAGCGAAAGAAACGCGAGTCGATTTCGCTTAACGAATCGAAATTCCGGGCTGAATTTGTGCCTGAAGAAGACCCTGATAACCCGGAAAAGAAAAACAAGGATAAAGATCAGCCCAAAAAGCGATTTGCCGAAAGGCCAATCTGGGAAGCCGAATTCTACAATAACGAAGTCATGAGAATCATGGCTGAGTATGTCGAGTTGCTGAAGTCGAGGCCAGCTGTCAAAGCGGCTGCCCGCTGACTCATAACACGATTTTGAAGTTCTAAAATAGCCGAGGGCCTGAACAATTTCAGGCTCTTGCTATTTAAATCACCACGACATGTGGTTTTACAGCCACTCTTAACTATCGTTGTTTCCCTTTTCAGTCGATAAAATATAAAATATTGTCCTGAAGCATGAATTCATGCAGGCAACGGCTGCTTTGATGCACTGACCTGCTGATTATCGAACCAAATCCGGAACTGATGAGCGAAATAATATCGGACGCTAATCGAGGCAAGCGTGTCGTCCTGGCCATGAGCGGCGGGGTCGATAGTTCGGTTGCGGCATGGCTTCTGAAAGAACAGGGCTACGATGTTGTCGGTCTCTTCATGCGCACTGGTTCGCATTCCGAAGATTATGAGCGGCGCACCAAAACCTGCTGCTCAATCACCGATTCGCTCGACGCCCAGCGAGTGGCTGACCGGCTCGGAATTCCGTTCTTCGCTCTCGACTTCGAAAACGACTTTGGGCGGATTGTCGATTATTTTGTTGACGAATACTTTCAGGGCCGCACGCCTAACCCCTGCGTTATGTGCAATATCTGGCTTAAATTCGGCAAACTCTGGGCTTATGGCCAGAAAATCGGTGCTGACTATGTAGCCACAGGACATTACGCCCGAATTATTAAAGATTCGGCCGAGCACAAACGAATTGCCCGGGGGCTTGATGTAACCAAAGACCAATCGTATGTACTTTCAGGCCTGAAAAAAAACGTGCTTGAGAAGATACTTTTTCCAGTGGGCGATTTCCCCAAGTCTAAGATTCGTGAAATGGCCAGAGATTTAAGCCTGCCCGTGCATAGCAAGCCGGACAGCCAGGAAATCTGCTTTATTCCTGATAACGATTACGTCCGATTCGTCCGCGAACAAGTGCCGGAACGCGAAACAGCTGGAACTTTTGTCGATAAAACAGGAATCACAATCGGACATCATGAAGGTTTTGAGGGCTTCACCGTCGGCCAGAGAAAAGGCATAGGCATTGCAGCACCTAATCCTTTGTATGTGCTGGAAATACGCCCTGAAAGCAATTCCGTAGTGATCGGCGACCGTGACGACCTTCTCAAAAGCGGGCTGATTGCACAACGATTTGGGTGGCATATTCCACCACCCCCCGGTGCGATTAAATGCCATGCACAGATCCGATCACGCCACACGGCCGTTAGCTCTGTTGCATGGTGTAAATCTGGTGAATCAGGCACGGTTTTTGTCAGATTCGATACGCCTCAGCCTGCCGTCACACCCGGGCAGGTCCTCACACTTTACGAAAACGACATGGTGCTTGGTGGCGGCTGGATTGAGTCAGCTACCGATTCACTTGACGAATCGTTAATGAATCAGACAGTTTAAATCTACCTTCCAGCCCAATTCAAAAAATGTCTGACTCAATAGAATTATCCCCGAATCTTGAAGTCGCTGATCGACTGAAGAACAAACCTGACGATTCCGTTAAAAAAATCTGCTTTATTGCATTAAATGAATCTGATGCGGCTGAAAGTACTTCAATTTCAAGTCTCGAAAAAATAATGAATGACCTCTCTAATTCTGATTATGCCTGCGAACATCATTCACTTCATGAGATGCATCAAAAAACTCACAACACTTTTTCAACTTCTCCGTGTTTTTATTCTGTTCAATTTGAAAATCTCATAAAAAAATTGGATTTCGATTACCTGCTTATCTTTAAATCCACCTCAATCCCCTCTTTATCATGGATTTGCGACGCATTGAACAGAATAAATACCGAAGAGTTTGATTTGGTTGTCGCCCCTCAGTCATCCGCTGGATTGATCAATTCCATCGTTGGCAGATTTGTCAGTTTTCTCACAAAATGCCCGGCACCTGACTCATGCACAATTCTGCTGGTAAAGTCATCTGTGAACGAACGAATTTCGACACTTCGCCCTGCCGGCAGGTGGCTGGCGGTTGAACTTCATCTCAGAATCCCGCAGAACCGTCACATTTACCTTGTTGAAGAATCACTCACCTCTCGAAGCCCTGAAAAAATAGGCAGGCTGACTCGAACTGAACTCAGTTTTATTAAATCTTACATTGACCATCGCTTTGGCGATGCCTCAAGACTGATTCAGTTCTGCGCTGTCGGGTTTTCCGGAATGTTTGTTGATCTGACGTTTTACGCCATTTTTCAGGAAGTATTCCGAGACACGAAGTTAACCAGAATTGTCGTACCCGTCATCGGTGGCACATTCGATCTGGCCATCGCTGGTTTCCTCGCTGTCTCGTTGGCAATGACATGGAATTTTCTTTTGAATCGAAGGCTTACATTTAACGATGCCCGCAAAAACGGCTCAATTATCAGGCAATATCTGGCTTACGCCATGGGTAATGCATTGGCGATCGGTATAAGCCTGTTAGTTCGACTCTGGTTACCGACCCAGCTTCAATTCTTCAATGAGCACAAGCTGGCCGCTGCTCTGGTGGGCATTGTCTTAGCCACTGGTATCAGTTTCAGTATGGCAAGATATTTTGTGTTTAAATCTCATGTAAATTAATTTTCGACTGAATTCAATGACTTTGGGCAAGGCTTTTTAAGTGAATAAGATGCC
>JBJTRR010000163.1:0-4375 GCA_046076185.1 bacterium
CCGGTCTCTTTCAGGTGTCTGATCACCCGGCCGATATTCATGTCAAGATTATCGATCATGCCGGCATAAGTTGGGTTCTGATGATTCAATTCCGGTTTTAATTTGATTTGATATTTCTGTTTTAATGGCTCGGGGCATTCAATCGGCGTGTGCGGCGCGTAATGTGCCAGATAGAGGAAAAATGGATCTTTCCCGGCTTTATTGATTAATTCAATCGCTTTGTCGGTCAATTGATCCGTGAGATAATCGCCCTTTTGGCCGAAATCAAGGCCCGGCACATATCGAAATTCGTCGCGAAATCGTGTATTGTTTTTAAATGGCCAGAAAAAGCTCGCCGGGGCACCCCAGCGTGTGCCACCGATATTGATTTCAAATCCCTGAGTTTCAGGTGCATTGTCGCCATCGCCCAAATGCCATTTGCCAACCAGAGCCGTGCGATAGCCTTTTTTATTTAGCTTTTCGGCAAGAGTTTCATATTTCTGCGGTAAATGATCAAGCGAAAAGCCGGGAATTAATTTTCTTGTGTTATCTGGCTTGGTGGCACCTTCCGACCAGATGGTGATGGGAATGCGGGCCGGGTGCATTCCCGTCATCAGAGCGGCACGCGTTGGCGAACAAACGGGTGCTGCCGAATAGGCATGAGTGAAACGCACACCTTTGGCAGCCAGTGCATCAATATTCGGGGTTTCGTGAAGGTCTGCACCATAACAGCCCAGATCAGCCCAGCCCAGGTCATCGCAGAGAAAGAGCAGGATATTCGGGCGTGAATCAGCTTCACTTGCATTACCAGCCGATTGCTTTAATGGTGAAATGCAAACGACCAGGATGGCGATCTGACCGAAAATGATTTTCGTGGCCGATTGCATTTCAGGCCGCCTTTTTCTTTTTGGCGGCGGCTTTTTTGGCGGGAACTTTACGCGGTGGAATTTCACCATGAATGCCCGGTAAATCGGCTTTGGCATCGATCTTTTCAAGTTCCCAGTAAATACCGTCAGGCCTGATTTCAATCAGCCTTGATCGACTGCCCGGGGCCGGTGCAGCACTTGTTTTGGGCAGCCACTGTGCCAGATCGGTTTTCACGTCTTTGTATTTTTCCAGGCGAGCCAGGTTTGTCCATTCGTGTGGGTCAGCCTGCATGTCATAGAGTTCTTCAGAATCATCGGCATAGCGGATATACCGCCATTTGGTGGTGCGAATGCCATGATTTCCGGGCCCGTGGGTGGTGATGGCCGGTTTCAGCCTTGGTGTGGCGGCGTGCTGCAATTGCGGAACGAGACTTGTGCCTTCAAGATCAGGCCGGGAAGGCAGGCCGGCAAGCTCCAGCAGTGTGGGATAAATATCCAGCAGTTCGGCCGGTTCATTGCATTTTGAGCCGGGGGTGATGCCTGGGCCTGCCCATATCAGAGGAACTTTGGTCGAACGATCCCAGAGCGTGTTTTTACCGGTCAGGCCTTTCTCGCCAAGGTGCCAGCCGTGGTCTGACCATAATACAATGATTGTATTTTCGGCCAGTTTATTTTGCTCAAGTGCGTCGAGCACCCGCCCCAGTTGGGCGTCCATGAAGCTGATCGATGCAAGATAGCTTCGGACAAGGTTTTTCCACTGGTTTTCTTTTTTGAGCCAGGCCAGGCGAGGCTCGGGCAGACTCCAGTAAAGATAATCCGAGAATTTCGGAAGATCATTACGATCATCCTCTTTGACAAGTGGCAATTGCAATTGATCTTCGGGATATAAGTCAAACCACTTTTGCGGCGCGAAACAGGGCACATGGGGCCTGCGAAACCCGACTCCAAGGAAAAATGGTTTATTCAGGCCCGATTGTATTTGATCTATGGCCCATGAAGCGACCTTGTAATCTTCCAGAATGGAATCCTCTGCCGGAAAAACACCCCAGTCCATCGCCAGAATCGGGTCGGGCGTTTCAACCCGTTTCATTTCAGGAAATGGGCCGTGATTTCCATGGTGGCCCCAGATTGTAAATTCAGTGCCCGGCTTGCGGCCATCAGGCTCGGGATAGGCATCATGCCAGACTTTGCCGGTTGTCAGAGTCGTATAGCCATTGGCCGCGAAAGCCTGTGGCAAGCTGACAATGCCTGAAAAACCGGGTACCTTGCGGATAGAAGGCTCAAGCGAATAAACGCCGGTGGTGGTGGGTCTCAGGCCGGTGAGAAGGCTGGTCCGAGAGGGGTTGCACAGCGGCGACTGGCAGTGGGCGTTGGTAAATGTGGTGCCACGGGCGGCAAGACGACTGAAATTTGGCGTTTTGGCCTGTGGGTGTCCGCCAAGTGGATCGACCCAGTCGTTCAGGTCGTCAACCGCGATAAACAGCACGTTAGGGGCTTTATCTGGCGTGGTTTTCTGGCTTTCCGCCGCCCTGGTAAGCGAGCAGAAGAGGCTGATCTGAATGATGAGCAAAACGGTTCTGAGCATTCTTGGGCAGGACATGGCGTGGCTTCGTTCTTTATTGATTCTTTCAGGAGTCCATATATCATAATTCGCTGGTTCAGTCTTTGGAATAGTCACATGATTCGCGTTTGACAATTATTTCTTATTGCATTGGCAATCCATCGTTAAACAAAGGCTTGCCATGTGGTGTCCGCATCATTATTTTTAATTCATGAAATGTGTGACTGCCAGAACAATGAACAAAGGATATTAGCTGTGGCCAATCGATCAAAAATGCTTTTGACTGCCATGATTTCGATTCTTTTCATCAATATACATGCTTTTGCGGCTGATGAATTGAAATCACCGCGACTGATGGAAGTGAAAAAGATCTGGGATGCCGGAAAACACAATGCTTTTACCGATCTGATCCGATTTCATGACAGGTGGTATTGCACCTTCCGTGAATCAACAGCCCATGTGGGCGGCGATGTTGGAATTCGTGTTATTTCAAGCGATAATGGAGATAAATGGGAATCAGTTGCATTTATCACAGAAAATGAAATTGATTTGCGAGACCCGAAATTTTCAATTACGCCGGATGGAAGGCTGATGATGGTGGCGGGTGGCTCGGTTTATAAGGGCGGCAAGGTGCTGCTGGGCAGGCAGCCGCGGGTGATGTTTTCAAACGATGCCGTGAACTGGTCAAAACCCCAACGTATCATGGGTGAAGGCGACTGGCTTTGGCGAGTGACATGGCACAAGGGCGTGGCTTATGGCATTTCGTATATTCCGCAGGCCCGCGTTCAGCCCGATGCCAAAGCAGCGGCCAACAAGAATGATGAAATTAAACCCGGCGCGGCCGAATGGAAATTGAAACTCGTTAAAAGCGCTGATGGAATCAATTATGAAATTGTAAAATATCTGGATGTGCCTGGTTTTGCCAATGAATCAACTGTCAGATTTCTGCCGGATGACACCATGCTTGCGATGGTTCGGCGCGAGTCGGGCAATCGCCATGGCTGGATAGGCACGAGCCGGCCGCCATACACCGAATGGAAATGGAATGAGACCGATTACCGCTTCGGCGGGCCTAATTTTATGGTCATGGATGACGGCACAATGTGGGCGGGAAGCCGCGACCACAGGCAGAAAGAGTCGAAAACGGCTATCGGACCAATGACGGGTGAAAGATATACGCCGGAACTGGTTCTGCCCAGTGATGGCGATAACAGCTATCCCGGATTTGTATTTTATCAGAATGAGCTTTGGATGAGTTATTACAGCTCGCATGAAGGCAAAACATCCATTTATCTCGCCCGATTGCAATTGCCCAAAGGGCCGAATCTGGCGGCTGATGACTTTGAGAAAACACGGCCGGTGAAAATATTGATGGTGGGCGATTCAACCATGAGCAGCTATGCCAAACCGCCTGCCGACCGGCCGACACTGACCGGCTGGGGGCAGGTTTTTGGTGGCCAGTTTGCTGGTGGAAAAGTGGATGTGACCAATCAGGCCGTTTCAGGAATGAGCACAAAAACCTGCTTTGAAACCGGCCAGTGGGAAAAGACATTGAAACTTGACGGCGATTATATTTTCATTCAATTTGGGCATAATGACCAGCCTGGCAAGGCCAAATCATCGCCGGCTGAAACCGGATTTCGCGATAATCTCAGGCGAATGATTACCGAAGCGCGACAGCGGGACATGAAACCGGTTTTGATCACGCCCGTTGCCCGGCGCACTTTTAAGCAAGGCCATGCCACAAGCACGCTGGGGCCTTATGTAGAAGCAGTTATGGCTGTTGGCAAAGAAATGAAAGTGCCTGTGCTTAACCTGCATCAGGCGAGCTTTGAATTGTTTGACAGCCTGGGCGATGAGAAATCGGCATATTTCAGCCCTTCCTCAAGCGACCGCACACATTTTTCAAGAGAGGGTGCGAATCAGGTTGCAGGTCTGGTCAGCAAGCTTTTGAAGGCAAATCCTGACC
>JBJTRR010000164.1:0-1548 GCA_046076185.1 bacterium
GCCGAGAGGTCGGCAAAAGCCTCGTGGTCAAGCGGCATCGCCACATAAACCATCGCCGTGCCGGAAAAATCCATGAACGGGTCTTCGCCCAGTCGAATCACCGCCATCAGCTCGTTGACCCGCGATTTCTGAAGCTTATAACGCTTGCGAAGTCGCAACAGGCCCGAATCATCCACCAGGTCACAAGCGATGCGCTGCGTTTTCACACTGGCTGAATTTGCTGATACCGGCGATGCCGTATCTTCTGCAATGGCAGACACATCAGTTGCAGCGGCCTTTTCAGGCACAGGGGTTAGTTCGGTGGCCGGTTCGCTCGCCGCGTTGTCGGCGGGCGTGTCAGGATTGATGCTGATATACGAGAATTCAGAATCGCGTTTGTCGTATGCGTCAAAAGCGTCTGAGAATAGGTCTAAGCCGGGTTTTGATTCCGGCGAGAACTCTCTGCGCATCTGGCGACGGCAGAGTTCCGACTCAATCCGCCGAATATCGCTGAGGGTGCGGCTGTAGTAGCGTTCGTGTAAAAGGAACTGCTTAATAAGCTGAGAATCGCCAAGCCCGCGTCCCGCTTCGGTTGCTATGAAATCTTGCAAATCCTGATCGTGAATCGGGGCAAGTTCATCAACCCGCTGGCACCACGAATCGACATTATCTTTGACCATCTCAAGAAGGGTTTCGTGGGCGTCTTCGAGTTGAGTGGCCTCGACCGTGTATTGGGAGATCAATTGCCGGTGATAGTTGGGCATAGCCTTCATCTTTGGCATCCCTCTTATAATATATTCCCTGACTTCAGATTCTGCATGGCCCGAGAGGCTGAGGTGGCAGAGGAGGAGGATGCGGCCGTCGCCGCTGATGGCTTCGATATCGGTGTGGCTGCCCGAGATTCGGATGAGTTCGGTGACGAGTTTCAGGCCGGCTTTGTAGGTGTGGCCCTCGGCGAGATTTTCAAGCATGGTGCACCAGAGGTGGTGGACGTGGCGTGCGCCGAAGTAGCTGTTGTAGAGCAATTCCGAGGCGTTGACGGGGCTTCGGCGAAGCATGCCAAGCAGTTTGCGAAGGTCGGCATCGCACTGGCGGGTGTGGTGCAGGGGTGCGTTGCGGGTTTCGCGTTCAAGGCGAATTTCCATATCCTCTTCCATCCGCTGGCGTTTGAGGGTGGCGACTGAGAGGCGATAGACGAGGTCGATTTCACGATGGCCGGTGGGCCTGTAGGAGTCGCCAAGGCTTTCGCGGATGGCCTGGAGCTGGGGTTCGTCTTCCTTGCGAACGTGGTAGATGGCGGCATAGCCGTGCCTGATGGCATTGGCGGCAGAGCGACGATTGGCGTGCGACATGGTTCGGGATCCTTCCTGCATGCGTGCGTAGTGAGTAAAGAGGGGATTAACAACGCTAAAGATAGCGTTATTGGGCACTGATAATATACAATCGGTTTTTACAGATGGCAATTGGAGGTTTTTTGGTGGAGGCGTCGTGGATTTAATGGTCATAACGAGCCGAAAGCGTGAGCGACGGCCAGGGGTTTGTTTTGATTCGGTTTGAAAGAGCCGCGCA
>JBJTRR010000165.1:0-1337 GCA_046076185.1 bacterium
CAAATTGATGGCCAAAAAGGCCTGATTTTCAGGTTTGAAAGTCAATAAAAAGGCCCTGCCGAAGCAGGGCCCGAGACGAAAGCTGAGTGTCGTCGATTGATTAGTAGGCGTCAGCCGAGATCACTTCGCCACCCTTCGAAGAAGAGAGGGCGTTGTAGGTGGTGATATTCACCGAATCTTTGACAAACTTCACCGAGCCATCGCAGAAAGTGACGTTGACGCCGCCTGGGTGCTTCGAGCGGGCAGCGATGATCACCAGACCACCGGGGCCACCCTGGCAGGGTGGGTTTGAGCGAATCGCAGGCCAGTTGCAATAACCGGATGACTGCATCCAGTCGTTATCCCTTGAATTAGGAGTCCGAAGGCCGGAGAAGTTGGCGGCATAGGCCCAGTGGGTGAAACCACGAAGGTCGTAGGATGCACCACTCTGGCCAACCAGAGTTTCCGAGACCATCATCGTGTTTGACAGCCCATCGGTGATCGAGCTGATGCGGACGATACCGTTGGTTGAACCAATGCCACCAGCACCTGAAATATCAGGATTTGGCGAGCCGACATCGCCGAATGGTGCGCCCATGAAGGGGATGATGCGGTTGTTCTGTGAAGGGTCGGTGAACTGCGGCTGCATGCTGCCGTTGACAACCGAACCCTGCTGCATGGTGATATTGCCAAAATTGACAACATAGTTCTGGCTGACCACGTTAAACCGCTGGCCGTTGAGGGTCTGGCCGATGCCCGTAACGAGCAGGTTGTTCGGGTCGCTGGGGCACATGTAGGCATTCACACGGGCCGAGGTGACGGTGATATTGCAGACACCGGCATAACGGAAGTTGCCGTCAATGGTGCCAGGGGCGCCAGAGTTATTGCCAAAGGCGTTCCAGGCGTTAAAGAGTGCGGTCTGCTCAACATAGGGCAGAACGGGGATATTCCACGAACCCCAGCAGCAGCCACGCATGCCCTGTGGGAAGGCGCCATAGGATGATTCGTAGTTGTGCATGGCGAGACCAATCTGCTTGAGATTGTTCACGCACTGAGCCCGCCGGGCGGCTTCACGAGCCGACTGAACGGCAGGCAGAAGCAGCGAGATCAGAACGGCAATGATCGCGATAACGACCAGCAGTTCGATCAGCGTAAAACCTTTTCGGTTTTTCTGAATGGACATGGATAATTACCTCATCATGAGAAACGGACGAAGGATGAGAAAGTGCAATTCCGGTCAAAGTGACAGCACCGGTCTGTGGGGGAGATCCGCAACGTACTCAGAGAACAGGAATTATCGACGTGAACGAACGCGAATTGGCACAAGGCCCATAGGATGTTCCCGATGAATTTTCGAC
>JBJTRR010000166.1:0-2668 GCA_046076185.1 bacterium
CGCAGGCTGCTCACTGGCATTCATGAAAAGCTGCTGACGCTGCCGCCCGAGACAATACTGCACCCGGGGCACGGGCCTTCGACGAACGTAGGTCAGGAAAAGCTGACCAATCCGTATCTTGATTTGAAACTTGTCAGGTAAATGCCCGACAGGGCCTGATCCAGGAAGATCAAGGCCTGAAATAAACGTCGCGGTTTTCGGGCATGATCTCTTCCAGGGCGGCAATCAGGTGCCGGGCGAAGTCGTCAATCTGTTGTGAATCGTTTTCGCTGCCGGGGCGGAAGATCTCGATCGTCATGCTTGAGCCGCGAGTGTGCCGGCCGTGGCTGGAACGGCTGGTGATGGGCAGGCCACGCATGGCCTTGTGCAGCGATGTTTCGCCGAAAATGTAGTACCAGAAGCCAAGCTTCTGCACCGCGTTTTCTTTGGAATAGGCCAGAATTGAGATTGGTGTGGCCGGGCCACTTTCGCCCTTAACCTCAATTTTCTCCTGCAGGGCTTCCACCCGTTCCCAGCCGCTTGAGGGCAGGCAAACCTCTGGCGTGTGTCGAAGGTTCAGGCCGGTGCTGGAGTAGTTGATCCAGAGCGAGACCTTTTCGCCGGGGTTCTGGCTGTTTTCATAAACCCGGTTCAGATAATCGTCGGTCTGGGCCCGTTCCACAATGTCGGCGGCAATTGGTTCGTCGCGGCCCACCCACTGGCCAATCACCATCGGCAGGGATTCGAGATCAGCCTTGAGCTTCGGGCGATCAATCGCGGCCATGCGTTCCAGGGCGGCGTGGGCGATCAGCCCTGAGGAGAGAATGATTAACGAGAGAATGGCTCGGGTGCGGGTTTTCATGCGCCGGCTCCTGAAACTATGGCTGGCTGGGAATCGGCTGTGAAACCGGAGCATGACGGGTCTTTTACAGTCGTGGGTGTAGTCAGGTCCATCACGGCGTTAAGCACCACCATTTCAAGTTGTAAAAGTGCCAGTCCGCCGAACATCAGCAGCATGCCTTCCACCGTGTGCAAGGCCCCTTTGGCATAGTTCGGGTCAACAAAATACATGATCAGCCCCGTCACGATCACCCGGGCAATATTGGCCACCATGGCCACAGGAATGGCGCTGGCCACCAGCACCAGCCGATACCAGAACGGCTTGCCGCTGAGATAGGCCACGGCAGCGGTGAGGGCGAGGAAACCGGTCAGCTGGCGCATGCCGCTGCAGGCTTCGGCCACAAACATTTTGATGCCGCCGGGCAGAGTCATCATGTTGCCTTCGCACAGCACAGGCACGCCCACGGCATTCATGATGACCGAAGCCGCGCGGCTGACCACCAGTTGCAGAGGGTTGGCCAGCATGGTGTAAAGCGCAACCGGCAGTGGGATCATAAAAACCAGGAAACCGATCGCAAAAAGGTATTTTTGCAGCGTTTTGCGGCCATAGACCAGGCAGACAATGCCTGCCAGGCAAACGACGAGTGAACCATCAGCCACCAGCCCCACCGGCAGGAAGACGCTGAAGAGTCGGCCAAAAAGCCCGGCCAGAACAAGCCCCAAGCCCAGGAAAAGGCCGGTGGTGTGCCCGGCATCGCCTTTTGTTTTGGAACCGGCTGCCATATTCGCGAAATAAATAGCCAGAGGCGGCACCAGCCAGCCGTGGCTGTAGTTGTCGTCGTTTGACCAGACAAACGTGAAATGCTTGAGATTTTCCCGGTAAAGCAGGCCCAGAACAATAAACGAGCCCAACAGGCCGAAGAGTCGCCAGCGGCCGTCGTTAGTGGCGGTTTCGGTGTGAAATAGGTCGATCAGGCCGGGCGGGGCCTGGCTTTTTTTCTCGGTAGATTTCCGGTCGGTTCCATCCATGGCGGTCATCCCTGTCGTTGAGTCTGACGATTACCTTTGAATCAGTTGGTTCGCAGGGTGGTGCTGGTCACTTCCGAGAGACTCGAGCCCGATTTCAGCGAACGGCTGGCCGCGATGGCGTGGCGGTCAACTTCATGATTGGGGTTTATGCCGCGGGCCTTGCGCCAGAAGGCGATGGCGGCTTCATTTTTCTGGTCGCGCTGGCTCAGTTCACCCAGGTTGTAAAACCATGATCGTTTCAGATCTGTATCGGGCATTTTCGCCATGGCGGCCTGATAAATCTCAACGGAAACACCAATTTCGCCCTTGTGGGCCCGAGCTTCGGCAAGCACGGCCTGGTGCAGCCGCTGGCGTTCGCTGGTGCCGGGCGGAATGCCTTTTTCCAGCTCAATAATACGGGTGTAAAGTGGCGAGGGGTCGCCCAGGGCGTTGCGCTCAATCAATTCTGCGGCCGTCAGCCACACTTCGGGGCGGCTATCGGGCATCACGTCTAGCAGAAGTTGATAGGCGCCAGGTTCTTTGATCAGCCGCTTCAGGATGGTCAGCGTTTCCTGCTGGCCGGGAAGCATAAAGCGGTTGGTGCCCAGCTCAGAATCAAAAAAGAGGCTGCCGCGGTCGAAGATCATGTCAGACCGGGTGACCATCTCAAGGGCGGCCCTGTCAGCTGATTTGGCCCGGTCGTGCTCGCCCACACGGCGGAAATGATCGGCGGCCGTGACCAGAGAAAGCACGTCGCGGCTCAGGCTGTTCCAGTCGGCTGCCTTGGTCAGCTCGGGGTAGCGTGTCAGCTTCCAGAGTCGGGCCGTGGGTAGAATCGGGC
>JBJTRR010000167.1:0-10707 GCA_046076185.1 bacterium
CTTTACGATATGCACGGCAATGTTTGGGAGTGGTGTTCGGATTGGTATGCCGACTATTTTAAAACCCCGGTGACTGATCCTGTTGGACCACGGGAGGGCTCGATCCGCGTGAACCGTGGCGGTAGTTGGCTCAACGGTGCCACTTTTTGTCGGTCGGCGTTCCGGAACTGGGGTATCCCGACGTACAGGATCATCAATGTCGGGTTTCGCGTCGCCCTGAGTTCCAGTGGAATCCCAAAGTGAGCAGAGCCTGTAAGACAAATAACGCTGAGGTGTTTGGTTAATTTTCAGCCGGGCTTTGGTCATGGCCTGGGGTGATTGCTGGTTTGCCCCAGGCTTTGAGAATAATAAGAAACAGCGATTTTTAATGTTTTTCTTCGATTTGTTGACGGATTCATTGAAAAATATAATTTGAAAATGGATTGCATCTGGCCGATGTTAATGTGATGACGGTTCAGGCTACTCAAAGCCCGCTATTCCGGATAAGATTATTTCAAGTAAGCGATTCGCAACGGAGTTAACTGGCAAGGATTTGTGCCGTGTCGTACAAGACATTCAAGCATCTGCTTGGTGAGACGAGTCTTGAGCGCAAGTGCCGATTTATTTTTGGCGGCGGAATTCTGATCCTGGTAACGATGTCGTTTTACTTTTACGGCCAGAAAACCGAAGGGCTGGTGCTGGGGCAGAATACGCAGTCTGCCAAGATGCTGGTGAACCCGGTGGTGGTGAACCTGCATGCCCGATATTGGGTGGGCAAGGAATTTGAGCCGGTGATGGACGAGCTTTCACAGGTGCTGGCGCCTTCAAACGACCTGACGCCGAACGTGGGCCAGTTTTCTGGCGGCTACGAGGCCCGGATGTTTAACCCCTTTTCAAAAAACGAAGATACCGAGAAGCCTCAGGACAGCTTTGAAACGCGGGTGATTGAGCGGTTTATCAGGGCGGCCGAAGAGAGAGACCGGTCGGGCGATAAGGCAGCCCTGGCGGGGCTGATGCGATTTCCGAACGGGCAGAGTGTTTACGAAGACCGCATTCTGCCCGGCAAGCAGAGATATCAATACATGCAGGCCGTTTTGTTTCAGCCGGGGTGTCTGGTTGACTGCCATCAGGGCAATATGGCATTTAACCATATGATGCGTGAGGAGAGGAACGGCCAGCATGTGAAAGTGAACCCGGGAGACCTGGCCGGGATCATTTCGATAACGCTGCCGATGAGCCAGACGCAGAAGGCGATTAACCGAAATCGGGCGATATTGATCACCGCTGCGCTGGTGACTGCGATTCTGGCAATGGTGGCAAGTTATGTGATTGTGCGTTATATCGTTGTCAAGCCGCTGAAGCACCTGCAGGATGTGTCGAATGCGATAGCCGCGGGTGTGCTGCACATTCGGAGCCAGATTCAGACGGGCGATGAATTTGAGGAGCTTTCGCACGCCTTTAACCGGATGCTTCATAACCTTGTGGCGATGCAGCAAACCTTGAGAGAGGTGAACAACGACCTTGACCGAAAGCTGGATGAGCTGGCCCAGGCGAACCTGGCATTGCATGAAATGAACCGGGTGAAGAGCGACTTTCTGGCGACGGTGAGCCACGAGCTGCGGACCCCGCTGAACTCGATCATTGGATTTTCAGAGATTCTGGCGGAAGTGCCTGAATTAAAACCGCCGCACAAGAAGTTTGCCAGTAATATTCAGTCGTCAGGGCGGATGCTGCTTTCGATGATCAACGACATTCTTGATATGGCAAAAATCGAGAGTGGCAAGATGACGGTGAATCTTGAGGAATTTTCGATCCGCGACCTGGCCGATGTTGTGAGTAATCAGCTTCGCACGCTGGCCGAGAAGAAGAAAATTGATTTTCAGGTGACGGTTGCCGGCAATATTCCGTTGCTTTTTCAGGATCAGGTCAAGCTTCGCCAGGTGATTTTCAACCTGATCTCAAATGCCATCAAATTTACATATGACCATGGTTTTGTGACATTGCGCATCTATCAGGAAGGCAATTATATCTGGATTCATGTGACGGATAATGGCGTGGGTATAGCTGAAGAAGAGCAGGAATTGATTTTTGAGAAGTTCCGGCAGAGCCGGCGCACGGCAGAAGGTGTTTTAACGCGAGAGCACGAGGGCACGGGGCTTGGTCTATCGATTGTGCGTGAATTCTGCCGGCTGATGGGTGGCGAGGTCAGTCTTTCCAGCCGGCTTGGCGAAGGCTCGACATTCATGATTCACCTGCCGATTATGCATCCGCAGGGTACGCAGAAGTAATCTATTCTTTTCATTCTGTGTAATTCATACACTTTTTTCTCTTCCCGCATGTTCAAACTGCCATTTCAGGACTTCAAACGCCAGATGTGCGGTCGATTGGATTTGGGCAAAGTCATCAGCCTCGTGGCTCTTTGTATTGAGGTTTGGGAGAAACCGGTGGGCCGATGTCGTCGATCGGCAGCAGTTCATCCAGTTGTGCGTCCCACTTCATATGGCCAATCGAAACGGAAACCGCGCGTTTTTTCAGGTCGATCTTGGCGATTCGCCCCGGCCTGTCGTAGCCAAGCCTTGGCACCACAACGCGATCGCCGACTTTGATTCGTTCGCGAGCCTGTTTTAGTTTTTCGTTGCTCAGGTCTCGGGTGCGCTGTTCTTCCAGGGCCTTTTCCAGCTCGGTTTTTAATCGCTGGGCTTCGGCCTGTGCGGTCAGTGCCTCCTGCCGTGCTTTTTCGGCTTCAAGTCGCAGCTTCTGCACATCTTCCATCTCTTTCAGGGAAGTGCCACCGGCTGCATTGATGAAATCTTCTGCGCGATCAACCACATGTTCAGGCAATTGCAATCGGCGTGCGATAGCCAGAGCATGCGACTTGCCGGCCTCGCCAATTCGCAGGTGATAAAGCGGCCGGAGGCTTTCAAGGTCGAATTCAACGTTCGCATTTCGCACGCGACTGTTGCCAAATGCAATTGATTTCATTTCGCCGAGGTGGGTGGTGACCACAGCCAGGCAGCCGATATTGTCGAGTTCATCAACGATAGATCGCCCCAATGCGGCACCTTCAGCCGGGTCGGTGCCAGCACCCATTTCATCAAGCAGAACCAGCGTTCGCTGGCCGGCTGATTGCAGAATGGCCGTCATTCGTTTCATGTGCGACGAGAATGTGGAAAGAGACTGCTGCAGGCTTTGCTCGTCGCCAATATCAGCCAGAATGTTATCGAGCAATTGCACCTGCGAACCTTCTGCGGCTGGTATGAAAAGGCCGCACTGGGCCATCAGGCAAATCAGCCCCAGCGTTTTCAGGGCGACTGTCTTGCCACCGGTATTCGGGCCAGTCACAATCATCAGTCGAAAGTCAAAGCCGAGATGAATGTCAATCGGTGTCACCTTACGCCTGGCGATTTCAGTCGTTGCTTCAGCCAGCCTTGTTTTTTCAGGCCTGCGGGTTTCAGGCGGCTGAAAAATTGGGCGGGCCAGGCGGCGGGCTTCCTTCTCAAGCCGCCTTTTTTCAGCCATGGCCGAAAGGTCAAGGCCCAAGCCACCTTTCAAAGTTGGTTCTGGCGTTTCTTCCTCTTCCTCAGCTTCTCCGGCCGATTCTTCTGCCGGTTGAATCTCGGCCGCTTTGGGAAGCTGTGCAAAAAGTGGCGATGCCGCAGGTGGTTTGGGCCGCTGTCTGGGTTCCGCCGGTTTTGGGGCCGTCATTCCGGCTGGTAGATTAGCAAAACGAATGTCTGCTGTGGCGGGTTTCACCGCTGACGACAGGGATTGACCAGAATTTGATTTCGGTTGTTCGATGCTTGTCTCGTGGAGTGTTTCTGATGGTTCATCTCCGGCGGGGCTTTCAGGGTTTTCCGGCAGAATGACTTCTTCGCGGAAGAGGTGTTCCAGAAGAGGGTGGCGGGCCGATCTCAGGAAAATTCCATTGGCGGCAAAAATCGGTCAAAAATGCCTGAAATCCTGGGCAAATCGTGCTCTGGCCAGGGCAAAGTCAAGCTCGGCCAGTTTGTTGATTGCGGTCAGAAGGCTGTTGGCCTCGTGGCCAATCTGCTCGGAAAGCCAGTGCAGAATCCGGCGAATTTCACTTCGTTCCCGATCTTTCAGGAAAGAAAGCTGGGCTGATTGATCAGCGATAGCCGTTGGTTCAACATAAACGGTTTCACTTGAGGCACTGGTTCTTTGCACAGAGCCGCTGACTTCACCGCGGCGGTCGCGAATGACGGGCAGGCAGTAATGATGCCCGACCATGGTGTAATTGGTGTAACGCAGTAGGCCGCGGGCGTCGAGAGAACGGATGATGTTTTTGAGGGATTCCTGGATCTTCTGCTCGAGGGCATGAATTTCCCGGCGGATGTTTGAAAGCTTTCGGCTGGCCGTGTCAAGCACTTCGCCACGGGCATCAAGGCAGCCTTCGATTGTGTTTAAAAGCGACGAAAAATCAGTGAGGCCAAGCCTTAGGCCTGCCAGGCGGGGCGTGTCAGCCGTGTTTCGTTCCAGCCATATTGAAACCTGCTGGATGGCCCGGATGCTGGCGGCAACGGCTGAAATCTCGTCGGCCGAGAGGGTTGCGTGGGTTTGAGCCCGGCGAATTTCTGTGCGTACATCAGTAAGCCCGCCCAGTGAAGGTCCCAGGCCCGCTCGCACAAGACCCAGCAGTTCGTCAGTTTCCTGAAGCCGATGTTCTACGTGTGTCAGGTCTGCCAGCGGCTCAATGGCCAGGCAGGCTTCGCGGCCAAGACTTGTTGAGCTGTAGCCGCCCAAAATCTGCCTGAGACGATCAAATTCCAGTAGATCCAGCGTGTGGGTGTCCATACTTTCCCGGTGTGTCCTGTGTTCAGCCAGACCATGATAGTTGAAAAACCGCTATTAAAGCGATTCGTCAAGCACTTCGTCGTAAAGCGGGGTGCAATCGACCAGGCGAGCCGATTCGCCGTCGTGAACCGCCATTTTTACGCCTGCATAGAGCGAGGCGCCGGCAAATTCACCATTCTTGCGGATGGCATAAAACCGGACATTGAAATTGGGCCGACCCTTGGCATCCTGCAGGCGTTTGTCGCGATTGGTCGCAGCGATGCGCCGACAGCTTTCGACCAGACAGTCTTTCAATGATTTTTCCGGGCTCCTGCGCATTTCTTCCACCGCAAGAAAGCTCGAACAATTCAGGATATTCGCTTCGCCCCGGCCTGTAGAGCCAGCCGAGCCGACATCGTTATTCAGGTAGAGACCGGCACCGATAATGGGTGAATCGCCAACACGGCCAGGGATCTTGAAATACAGGCCTGATGTTGTTGTGGTGCAGCCAAGGTCACCATGCGTATCTAGGGCCGAGCAATGAATGGTGCCATATTCGCGAATATAGCGTGGCCCGAAGAAGGCTTTCACGGCTGGATCAAGCTCGTCTGGCGGAGGGGCGATGCGGTCGTCGTTTTTTGAGACGGTCTCTTTCCAGTAGAGCCAGAACTTGCGGGCATCGTCAGTCAGCAGGTTTTCTTCGGGAAACCCGTGCATTCGGGCAAAACGTAAAGCACCTTCGCCTGTCAGAAGGCAGTGGTCGGTGCGTTTCATCACCAGCCTGGCCACGGCGGCTGGGTGTTTGATGTTTCGAATGCTGGCCACCGAGCCAGCCCCATGCGACGGCCCGTGCATAACGGCGGCGTCAAGCTCAACCACGCCATCTTCGTTTGGAATACCGCCCAGGCCAACTGTGTGATCATTGGGGTCAGCCTCAACAACTGCTACGCCAGCGATTGCGGCGTCAAGAGGATCGTGCCCCTTCTTGATCAGGTCCATCGCCAGCTTGACAGTTTCAAGGCCATTAGCGCTTGAGACAACGACCGGCCTGCCCTTACCCACTGGCTTGGTTGAGACGGCACCCATGGCCGATGTGCAGAGCGAAGCGATGCCTGTGGTGATGAATGTGCGCCGCTGAACAGGTAGAAGCATGGCCCGGCCTTTTTGCATGCGGAATAGAAATTGCAGTTGTCATTCACAGATCAGCCAGCGGGCTGATAATTGCTAATAGATTAACGACCTTGACTGAAATTCTCCAGTGATGCCATGAAATGCAATCAGGCTGGCATTGGCATCGGGCATCATTTCTGCCACGAATTCAATTTGCCATTTTTTGCATTTCGAGCCATTTGGTCCAGGCTTTAAGGCCATTTTCGTCAGGCATATCAGGGTTGTATTCCAGGTTGTCGCGGCCACTGATTGATTTTAAATGATCAAGGGCCAGTTCCCTGACGAATACATTCATATCCTGAAGGCTTTCGACAAGATTGGCCGGGTTCAGGCCTTTTGATTTTTCACCCGGCCGGGCGATGAATTGCAAAAGCCGCGGGCCGCTGGAATCGGGATTTTGAATGGTTTTTATGAGATTTTCAAGCAGAAGCGATGCGACGGAATCACCAGATTCAACGCCGTCGCGAATGGCATCAATGACGCTTCGGCGAATTTCAGCCGAACCCGGTTCGTTAGCCGGCTGCAGAATGAGGTCGCTTCTGCCTGACCACATGGCGATTTTTACTGCCTGGGTGCGAACCAGCTTTTGATTGTCGTTGGTAGCTTCCATGAGCTTGGTTGCCATCGGTCGATTGTTCTTTAAATAACGACCCAATTGGCTGGCTGCTAATTGTAATGAGGTGGTTTCTGTTGGCCAGCCTGAGCTGTTTACATCAGTGAGTTCACTGGTTTTCCAGCCAATAACCCTGTCGTATTGAATTTTAATCGCCTTACCGGCTGTGAGTTCTATTTCGCCAGGTATTGAAGGATTTGCATTTCGGATTTCAGCCGAACAATTGCCTTTTTCACAGATGATTTCATAGAGATGATTCGTATCAAGATTTGGTTTGGACGTATCAACTAGAGGGGATGTTTTGATGACACAAGAACTATCTGCTTTCAGGTGGCATATCAATAAGCTGTTTGATGAGAGTCGCAGGGCGAATTTTCCTGCACTGTTTGTGCGGATTTGTAATCCACCTGATTGCATCTGCGGTGAAAGATTTTTATTTTCGGTGGATTGATTCCATTTCAGCAGAGTTCCTGATTGTATGCTGACTTCTCCGCCGGTCAATGCAATTTTCAGTGGTTCCGGATCAGCGAATCGAACGGATCCTGACCCGGCGTCAATCGGTGCTGAAACAAAAGACCATGTGTTTTCATCAGCTTTGGGGGCTGGGCTTGAATCAGCAAAAAAGATCAGGGAACGATTGAACTCCTTAAGAACATCCGGAATTGGCAACTCCAGAATGTCATCAGCGACGACATTTGCCACTTTTTCTGCTGCAATACCGGCTGGCCGGTTGTTTTCGAGGGCATCCGCTTTTTTCTCGGGCTCGGGCGTTTTTATTGTCTCGACTTCTGATTTGATTTCTGCAGGATCTGGCTTTAATTCCAGATCGTTTTTCATAACAGTTTTTTCCTCTTTGCTTTCATCAGGTGTGGCCAGTTCAGCAAGAGTTTTTCTTTCAATGTTGGTTGTGTTGGAATTTGTTGTGGTTTGATCAGTTTTTGTTCCCGAGATGGAATTCAACCAAAGCGGAAATGCAGCCATGGCAGCGATCAATATTGCATTGAATGCAATTAAAAACCGACCGCTGGATTGACCTGATTTCAATTCCGCAAGCAGTTGCGGCGATAGAGAATGTTTATTTGATGACGAGGGCAGGCTGGTTCTACCGGCAGGCGAACCGGCCACATGTGCCATTTGCCTATAAACTTCATGATCAGAAGGCAGTCTCGATTCATTGCCTTTAACGAGCCGGTACATCGCCGAATATTGCGACGGTGAAATTTCAACGGGTTGCTCAAGCAAAACCAGAATCTGGTGGCAGGCTGCCACCTCAGCCAGATGAACATCACTGTTCAGGCAGAGACTTTCCACAGCCGCAAGCTGTTCGGGCGGCAAATTGTTATCAAGGTAGGCAGAGACAACATTTGCGTCGATTGGCGTATTGGTGCCCATGCCGGGCACGCTAAGCCGACGCTGGCGAATTACTCGCTGAATGCGCTGGCCCAAATCTTGTGCAAATTTGGAATTCTGAAGCTGTCGGCCAATCCTGGCAACATCTTTTGGCGGCAGCGTATCATCCATCCAGGCAAGCAGCGTTCGCAGCGTGAGTCTCATGGCGGTCGAGCCCCTTTAAAATCGAGTGTCTTTTAACTATGAGTGGAGTGAGCTATTCACCCGCCGTGCATCATTTTTAAATTTTTTGGGATTCAATCAAAAAATTCCGCTTTTCAAAAATCCTCAGGTCGAATGAAATGTCCCAAGAAAATAGACCACTCAGTTCAAGCAATCAAGGACCATGAATGATTTACCTTGGTTTGGCCTATTTGACAGCCCTTGCGATTGCGGCAGCGGTCGGTGTCGCGCCATGGATGACTGTGGCTGTTTATGCGGCTATAAGTCTATTGGCTTTTATCATTTACGGCTGGGATAAATCATCCGCGAAAAGTGGTCGCTGGCGAACACTGGAAAAAACTTTGCATCTGCTTAGTTTGGCGGGTGGCTGGCCAGGGGCTATGGCTGGTCAGCAATTTTTCAGGCACAAGACTTCGAAAAAGTCGTTTCAGGTCGTTTTTTGGCTGACGGTCGTCATCAACATTGCATTTACGATATGGGTATCAAGCACCGGCCAATGGAAGGTCATTGGCGAAATGGTGGCCGGTCAGCTTTGATCACGCCTTCGCAAGCCCCATCCCGGCCAACACATTACAGCCGACATTGCCGCCCAGATGGAAAGCACGTAAAACGCAAGAAAATGATTGCCAAGGTAATTCACTGCAGCCATCAGGCTGGCCACCAGAATTCCTCCCAGGCCCCATGTCACACCCATCGTCAGCGAGCTACCGATGCGCGGGGCTTCCGGTAACAATTCCTGCCCGCGACTGGTCAAAATCGGAAGCGATAAACCGAGCATCGGCCCACAAAGCAACATTAATATCCATAAGTGTTTATGTGCAATCAGAGGTGCCAGTGGCAAGAGCAGGGCAACACTGGCAGGGGCCAACCACATGACGGCATCTTCAAATTTTTGTTTCACCAAGAGAGCACACGCAAAGGTGCCAAGACCCATGCCAATCAGAAAAAACGATTGGGTCTCGCCAATCACTTCTGCCGTAATTCCAATGTCATGAAGACCATACGCAAGGGCTAGAGGCACGCCCATCGCTGGCGAGACTCGCAGAAGACTCATGACCACCAGATGAGCCACTCGCCATTCACGCCCTCGCACGACTTCTCGAAGGCCCGGTGATTTTTGTCTGGAACCTGTTGATTTGTATGCAATTGTGATTGGGCCTGAAAGACTCAGGCCGAGAATCAGCAACAGGCAGATCAAAAGCCCCGGGGCAATGGTCTGGCTGAGGGCAAAAACGCTGCTGTGGCTTACCAGACTGCCGCTGAGTGATGGGCCGATGGCCTGACCAAGATAGCCACCAACGGCAAAGATCGACATGGCACGGGCCCGGTCGTGCGGAGCCGCCGCACCCGCCAGTGTGGCGGCTTCGGGATGAAATGCCGCAAAGCCGAGATTGGCTGTCATGAGGAGCACCGTCATCATGGCCAGCCCCGAACTTTGGCCAAGCAGCCCCATGAGGATAATGCCCACAACAGGGCCAATCCACAGCAATCGCCGGCCGTAACCGGCATCAGCCAGATAAGCAAACCCGAACTGAGTGATAGACCCTGACAGGCTCCAAGCGATGTATGTCCACTGCATCTGGCCATCATCGACCTGCATGAGCTGTGCCAGCGAAGGCCAGAGCGGCTGAACAAAAGTGCAATGGCAATCAACCAGGCCATGACCCACAGCCAACACCCAGACGGCGGCCGGAATGCCAGCCACCGCAACCAACTTCTTTTCCTGAGTGGGTTTGGGCGCCATCGGCCCGATTTCGTCCAAGGCTTCAGTTGATTCCAAAATTTCAGTAGCGGGCACCAATCAAACCCTCATCTTTATCAATCGTATTCGATTTGTAATGAAATCTATCACATTCCGCAAAATTGATATAGTGAAACCGTCCGATACGATCGAATCATCATACTCAGTTGTTAGCACAAAAAGAATCTATGCAATTCTTAAGGCTTGACAACCTGTCGCCATAGTTCACACTAGGAAAGAAGAATAAAATACAGTGACTGCGTAATTTGCATCACTTGAGCAGGAAGTTGCATCGAGCAAGCATGTCAGGTGTGCCGACCATGAGCAAGCAGTGGGTGGTTTTTCAAGTCAATGGCCAGGAATATGGCCTGAGTGTTGATCAGGTTATTGAAGTCTTGCGCATGGCTTTGCTGACACCGGTGGCTGAGGCGCCGCGTGGGTTTGCCGGAATTTTGAATCTGCGTGGCAATGCCGTGCCGGTTCTTGATCTGGTTGAGCGATTGGGTGGTGTCCACCGCGATGCTGGTCTGGATCAGGCGATTGTGATTGTCATGATCGACAACAGGCTGGTGGGTCTGGTGGTTGATGCTGTTGATGAAGTGGTTGATCTTGACGAAGACTCGATTCGCCCGGCCGATGCCCTTCTCGGGTCATCGAATAATTATCTTGGGGTGGCCCGCCTTAAAAATGCCGATACCAAAGAGGAGTTGGAAGAGAATTACCGGGTGATTCTGCTGATCGATGTTGACCGCCTTGTGCGTAGTGAGTGGTCTCGTTTGGGTGGCAGCAGGGCGATGCAGCTGGGGCTGGGTGGCGGCAATCAAGCGGAGCCGATTGGTCG
>JBJTRR010000168.1:0-4899 GCA_046076185.1 bacterium
GACTTGCCCTGATTCATGGCCGCGCGGATCATCCCACCAGCGTCGAACGCGAATTCCATGTCAGCGAATTGCGTGTCGGCCGCGAAGCCCTCACGCAGCCGCACGACCCACTGCTGGGCCGTTTTTTTGCGATCTTCGGTAAGCTGCACACGAATCACGGCGTCCATCGGGCCGGCATTCGGCGTATAGGCTGAGGAGAGATCCGCCACGACACCAATTTCAGCGATCACAATCTTCAAGTCTTCACCAAGCAGGCCTTTTACATAACTTTCAATGTTTTCCACTTTCTTTTCGGTCACTTCAATGCGTGTGCCGCTGGGTGCCCTGGCATAAATTTCAAACGCACCGGCGTCCACTTCCGGGAAGAATTCACGGCGCAATTGTGGCCCAAAAACCGCAATAACCACGGCCAGAAAGCCAATTGCAAATGCAACTGTGGCCTTTCGGCGGCGAATGACTATGTCAAGCATCGACCCATAAACGCCAATGCAGCGGTCGATCGTCGCTTCCCACCGAGCGAAAAGCCCATGTTTTTTAGGCCCGGCGTGGCCTTCGGCCAGATCCTGCTGGCTGGGCCAGCGGGCACTGAGCGACGGCACCAGCGTGCGTGAAAGCAGGTAGGAAGTGATCATGGCAAAGGCCACGGCCATGGCCATGGGCCGGAAAAGAAACGACCCAAGCCCTGGAATAAAAGCCAGTGGAGTAAGCACGAGAAAGGTACAAAGTGTGCTGACAAGCTCGGGCAGAGCCACTTCACTGGCCCCCAGATAGGCTGCTTCCGCCGGCTTCATGCCAGTTGACAAATGACGGTGCGTGTTTTCAAGGCAGATGATGGCACTGTCAACCAGCGGCCCGATGGCCAGAGCCAGGCCCGCCAGCGTCATCACGTTGATCGTGTTTTTGGTCATGTAAAGGCAGGCGATGGCCGTGAGGATCGAGATTGGTATGGTGAGCACCGCAATGCCCGTCATGCGCCACTGACCCAGAAAGAGCAGAATTACCAGCGAGCAGAGAACGGCGCCAAGCACGCCCTCTTCAATGAGGCTCTCAATGGATTTTCGTACATAAATCGACTGATCAAGCACGACCTGAAGATTGATCCCGGAACGGGTGAGCCGGGAAGTCATGTTCTCAATTGAGGCTTTGAGATTGTCAACCACATTCAGCGTGCTCGCCCCCAACTGCCTGAAAACAGGCACATAAACCTGCCTTTTACCATTTACTCTGACGATGTTTGTCTGAATATAGTTGGCATCTTTGGGCGTGCCGACATCCTTGAGATAGGCTGCGTTGCCCTGCTCGTTTCGCAGCGGCATTTCGCCCATATTGGTGATCATGTCGAACATGGAATTCGAGTCGATTGCATAATCGGTTTCGCCGAATTTGGCGCTACCTGTGGGCAGAAATACGTTCGAATCGTCAATGGCCTTGAGCACATCCAGCGGCGCCATCTGCCGGGCCTGAAGCTTCTGCCGGTCGAGATAAACCATAACCGCCCGCACTTTGCCGCCATAAACCAGCGGGGCCAGGGCCCCCGGCTGCGACATGATCATGGGCCGCACTTCATAACGACCGGTGTCGTAAAGGGCACCTTCGTTCCAGCCTTTGCCGTCGGGCCCGCCGCTGGGGCTATCGAGCGCCAGCAGGCAAACCGGCGTGCTGCTGGTGGGGTCGTAAGGCAGAATCACCGGCGGCAGCGTGCCGGGCGGCATGGTCGGGTATTCCCAGCCTGCCAGCGAGGCCGATTCCGTCAGGGCGCCGCTTCTGTCGGTATATTCGCCGAAATAATTGCGAACGATGCTGGCCCCCACAATCGAGCGAGATTCCAGCCGCTCGCCACCCGTGACCTGCACCACACCACGTTCCATTCGCGAAGTGATGTTCTTTTCAATATTCGCCGCCGGCATGCCGCCATAAAACGTGAGCACCTGCACCGCCGGGTTGCGGAAAACCGGGAGAATATCAACCGGGATATTCATGGCGGCCAGAGCACCCAGCATCACAAGCGTCAACGTCATCACCGTTACGGCGATAGGATTCTCAAGCGATGCCCTGATCAATCGATTCATGTTAAACCTGCCGTCACAACCCGACCACGGTGAAAGTCATTCGCTGGAAAGATCTTACCAAAGACCTTCACAATTTCTTAACAATTTATTAATATTTTGTTAACAGATAATTCATGCAGAATTTCGGTCCACTTCCTGAAAGACGTTCCTCAGACCAGGCGTTCGCGCCGCTGGAGCCTGCTCTTATGGCGATTCTCGAAAAAATTCGCGTGCTGGCTGATCAGCTGACCGGCCATTTTCCACGAGGCTTTGGCCAATTGCCTGGACCCGGGCGATCTTTCGGAGTGATGGCCGGTTTTACAACGCTGGGTGCCCTGACACTGCCGGGATTTGTGGCACAGAGACCTGAGGATGCAAACCAGGCACAGGCCGTGGCAACCGAAAAGACCAAAACAACAGCAGATGTGGTGAAGGTGGAAGTGGTGAAGCCGGCGCGAGGCGGCCAGCAGCGCATGACCAACCAGCCAGGCACGGTTCACGCTTTTGAGGAAGTGGAGCTTTATGCCAAGACTTCGGGCTTTTTGAAAATGCTCGGGGTTGACATTGGATCGCGCGTGAAGAAGGGCGAAGTGCTGGCCGAGATTGATTCGCCCGAGACACTTGGCGAAGTGCAGGAGGCCGAAGCTTCACTCTTGCTGGCCAGTGCCAACGTCGAAAAATACACGTCGCAGGTGGCAACGGCCGAGGCGGAATTCAAGTCGGCACAGGCGGCTGTTGCGGAGTCGGAGTCAGACCTTGACCGGCTGCGGGCCGCTCGCGTTCTGAGCGAAAAGCAGTTGGAACGTGTTACCGAGCTTTATACTCGCAATGCGATTTCCCGTCAGGATGTGGATGAACATCAACATATGCTTGAATCTTCAATGGCGGCCGAACGGACGGGCAAGGCCTCTATCGAAAAATTCAAAGTGCAGGCCGCCGCGGCACGGACGAAGGTGGACCAGGCCCGGACGGAAGTCGTGGTGGCGAAATCGGCTGAGCGGCTGGCCAGTGCCAAGCTCGACCGCATTAAAATTCTGGCCTCTTACATGCAAATCAGGGCCCCTTTTGACGGGATCGTCGCCAGGCGCAACTTTCACCCGGGCGATTTCATCCGATCCGCCGTGAATGGCAATCAGGAACCATTGCTCCGTGTGATTCGAACCGACATGATGCGAGTGGTGGTGAAGGTGCCAGACCTTGATGTGCCCCTGCTCGGCGAGGGCGACAAGACAAAAGTCGTGATTGATGCCCTGAAGGGCCGCGAATTTCAGGGCAAAATTTCGCGGATTGGCCATACCGAAGACACGGCCAGCCGAACCATGCTGGCCGAAATTGACCTGCCGAATCCGGAAGGCCTTCTGGTTGATGGAATGTATGGCCGGGTAGCCATTGAGCTGCTGCCGCCCGGCGATAACCTGACGATTCCTTCGTCAAGTGTCGTTTCACACATGCCCGGCTCGAAAGGGGTTGTGTTGAGAGTGCGGGAAGGCCGGATCGAAAAATCGCCCGTTACCTTGGGCAACGACGACGGAGTGACTGTCGAAGTGCTTGCCGGCGTATCGCCCGAAGATCTGCTGGTCAACCGACCCGGCACGACGCTGAAAGAAGGCGACCCGGTGGCAATTATCAAGACAAATTGAGCCGTGGCCTGACAACTGAAAGATAATGAATCAGGCCATGAACCAATCATGATGGTGATTCATCCGCTGGTGAAATCATTGGTTTTTCGCCAAGGTTCCGCACCATTTCCGGCAATCGGCCGGCAAGTTCCGGCGGCAGCATGACAAGCGTATTACCCGTTGATTTCTCAAGTGTCTGAAGTGTACGCAAAAGCCCCAGGCCAGGGTTTGAGGCCATCACGCGTGAAGCGTTTGCCAGGCTTCGCAGGGCGGCCGTTTCGCCGCGGGCCCGTTCCATCGCGGCCAGCGATTCCTGCTTCGCTTCGGCCACTTTGGCGTAAATCGCCTTAAGTTGCCCGGGCAGCATAAAGTCGCGAACGCTCAGGCTCACCAACTCCACGCCATAGCGGCCTGTCTGGCTGCCGGCCAGCTCAAAAATCTTCTGGCCCAGCACGTTCCGCGCCGCCAGAATTTCTTCACACGTCATCTGCTCAAGCACGCTTCGGCACGCTGCCTGAAGATCGCTGTAAAGTGTGGTGTAATAGTTTGAAACCACCTTGCTGGCCGCCATGGGGTCGGTTACGCGATAGCTGCCCACCAGACTCAGTTTGAAGCCAAGAGCATCGGCCGTGAGAACCTCCTGCCCCGCCACCTGAATCGGCATCTCTCGCGTGTCAAATGTCGAAACTGCCGATCGCTTCACTGACAACCGATAAGTGCCCGGCTCAAGCATTCCTTCCAGAATACCGTCGCGATAATGCAGCCCTCGCTGATAATCATAAATCGTGGTTCGGGGGTAATGACGATCGTACCAGCCCAGGGCAATCCGTACACCCACTGAAAAAATAGCTATAGTAACCAGCAGACCACAGAGTAAAAACAGAAAATCGGCCGGAGCCGACCCGCCCGCCTGTGCCAACAAATTGAGATAAATCATTGCGTCACATTCCTGATTGGAAAAAATGCCCTGCTGGTGATCCGACAAGGCTTGGGCGGGGGCGTCTCAAGATTTCTCTTGAAGCCCGCATGGCCCGGCCCTGTTCCCGTGGTTGATTGCTCAGCCCCGGCGGAATCCGCCATACAGAGCATTTCAATAAGTTGAGGGTTCGAACCTCGGCCCTCGCGGGCTTTCCTTTGAGGGACACACCCGAACGCAAATTGCTCTGGCAAACCGCCCCGAGCCATGCAAAAGTTATGCCCCAACTCATCGTATGGCCACCCGCTGCCAAAGG
>JBJTRR010000169.1:0-2449 GCA_046076185.1 bacterium
GCCGCCGCCGGTGTGATTGAAGTGGACATGCACGGCGCCGTCCTTAACTTCATGACTCTTGTAGAGAGGCCCGGAATAGACGATACCGTCTTTACCGTAGGTTTTGGCGAGAGCCCAGAGGGCGAGCCGCTTGCCGACATCCTGCTTGTTTTTGGGGTGGATGTCCTTGGTGTTACCGATGTCAACCGTCACGGCCATGCCGGTATTGGGAAGATCAAGCGACTTGAGCTGGGCCTGCCAGATTCCGGCAAGGTTTTCAGGGTTGGAGTTGCCGTAAACGTAGGGGGCGAGCTGGACGAAGAGGAAAGGCATGTCAGGGTTATTGAAAACCTTGCGCCAGCCGGTGATAAGGGCTTCCATCTTGTCGCGATAGAGCATGCCTTCGCCGTTATTGGATTCACCCTGATACCAGAGAGCACCACGGAAGGCATAGGGCACGAAGGGGTGGATCATGCCATTGTAGAGGGCCAAGGCCGTCTGGAAGTTGATCTGACCTTTGTCGTTTTTGGTGGGGAATTTGTCGAGGTTATCGGCGGTGTCCTTGAGGGCGGCGACGCTTTGGAAGCCGACGGGTGGTGTCCAGGGTTCGATGCGGGTGCCGCCCCAGTTTGAGCCGATTAGGCCGATGGGCACGCCATCAAGCTCTTTCTGCAGGTGGCGGGCGAAGTAATAGCCCACGGCGGTGTAGTTGGCGACGGTGTCGGGTGAAGCGACAGTCCAGCCGCCGGCGGTGACGTTGCGCTGGGCTTTGTCAGCGGGAATGTGGGGCACCTTGATGTGGCGGATTTTGGGGTGGTTGCCGTTGGCGATTTCTTCTTTGGGGTTGTCGGACTGGGCGACGTTCCATTCCATGTTCGACTGGCCCGAGCAGAGCCAGACTTCGCCGACGAGGACATCTTTGACGGTGATGGTCACGCTGCCGGCGATGACGATTTCATGAGGGCCACCAGCGGGCAGCGAAGGCAGGCTGACCTGCCATTTGCCTTCGCCGTTGGCCTTGGCGGTGGCTGTGCTGCCGGCGAGCGAGACTTTCACGTCCTGACCGGGGGCGTCCCAGCCCCAGAGGATGATGGGCTTGTCGCGCTGGATGACCATGTGGTCGCTGATGATGGGCGGCAGTTCAACACCGGCCTGGGCGGAAGCGGCCAGCATAAGGCCAGCGACGAGGGAGAAAAAGATCCGGCGAATCATGGAAGAACGATGCTCCGAGGGTTGTGGAAGGCCTGAAAACCAGGTCTCCGGTGAAATCTTGCAAAATCGTTCCCGGCAGGAATCTGGAAGAGAGTCTCAGAGGTTTTGAGCCGTTGGTTCGTTCCGGCCGGAGGGGGGGATCGATTTAAAGCTCAGTTTAATGTGCACGAGCGGCATGTGAAAGTGTTGCCGGCAAATTTTTGATCGGGATGGTTCCGGGTCATCGGGTTCCGCTGAGATTCTTTTGCTGGTGCGAAATGGAAGGGAGAGGGCCATTGTTTCGGGCTGGAATTTATGAGGATGGCGATTGATCTGACGATGATATTTTCTGATTTTCAAATCATGACACGAACAGACAGGCTTGCTTTACCGACATCAGTACAATTAAAATGGAGAAGTTCCGGTTGTACTCAATATGATGCATTTTCCCCGGATAAACATCTGTTTTCGGCAATATAGCCGGCAAACAGCGTTCTATCCATGCTTAAAGTGCAATACTTTCGAGAGGATTCTGTAATGATTCTTCAGAGGAATAGGAAAAGTGGCCAGTCAGGCTTTACGCTGATTGAGCTGCTGGTGGTTATCGCAATCATTGCGGTGTTAATTTCGCTGCTTCTGCCGGCCGTGCAGTCGGCGCGTGAAGCGGCCCGGCGGGCCCAGTGCGTCAATAATCTGAAGCAGCTTGGGCTGGCGATTCATAACTATGAAAGTACCAATAGTTCGTTCCCGACAGGGCGAATTTATGGCCCGCGGGCGAACAGGCCGGCCAACGATTTCCCGACGATTTTCGCCGGGGCCCAAAACACAACATGGTTTTGCCTCATGATGCCTTATATTGAGCAGGGGGCTTTGGCCAACAGCTTTAATTTCTTCCTTGGAGCGGAAGGGCCTACGACGCCGCTGCCGGTGGGATTTTTTGCGAATTCGACGGTGAGCGCGACAAAGATCAGCTCGTTTCAGTGCCCGAGCGATCAGCCACGAACTTTTCGAATTAACCCTGGCTATAACGGCGGCGTGCTTTCCGGCTTTGCGATGTCGAAGGGGAACTATGCCGGCAACTGGGGCAACGCCGCCTGGGGGCAGAATCTGGGCGGCAATGCGACCGTTTCCGCCATTTACCAGAAAAGCCCGGGTGCATTGGGCATATGGTCGTATCCATTCTGCCACTTGAGATAATCAAGAGAACCGTTTGGTGTGAAACGGCAGAAATAAGCACAACCGCCCATCACGGTTGAACACATCATGCAGCGGGCGTCAT
>JBJTRR010000170.1:0-1302 GCA_046076185.1 bacterium
TGCAATCCGGCTTGCCGAGAGAATTTGAGCAATGGCAGTAAGCTGAGTACTCGTAATGAGATATGTGCTGATCGACAGAATCGCCGAGCTGGTTCCTGGCCAAAACATCGTCACCGTCAAAAATCTTTCGCTGGCTGAAGAGTATCTGGCCGATCACTTTCCCGGCTTTCCGGTGATGCCTGGCGTTCTGATGCTGGAAGCAATGACTCAGTCAGCCGCCTGGCTTGTGCGTGCGACCGAAAATTTTCGCCACAGCACAGTTCTGCTGAAGTCGGTCAAGATGATCAAATACGGCAGCTTTGTCGAGCCCGGCCGCCAACTCCACTTCCATGTTGAGCCAGCCGGCCCGATGACCGACCCTCTCAATATTCCGATGAAGGGCAAAGGGGTGATCGAAGGTCAGGTGATGGTTCAGGGCCGGTTCAGCCTGACCTGCACAAACCTGAGCGACCGTGACCCGCAACTTGCTGCCACGGATGAAGATCTGATCTCGCATCTGAAAGATCTTTACACCACCCTGTTGATGGGTTCCGTTGCTTCAAAAGCAAGGGTTAAGGATGATGCAGGCGTTACCGGTTAAGTGGAAATTTCCGGAATTTCCCAAAGGTGAGCTTGCATAATTTCGATTTGAGTATCATATTCTGTCTGATTGATAGATTTTACTCCCGGATGGTATTCTCGTGTTATGCTTATGCAGACACGAACAATCGGGGAGTAGCGGGAACGGATTTCTCAGCGCTATGGGCCGGTTCTGCGGGAACTGGGGTATTTGAGGCTAACCAAGAGGTGAATGATGGCCAGTCACGAGGATATTTTCCAGAAGGTTCAGACAACGCTGGTTGATGCTTTGGGCGTTGATGAAGAACAGGTTACTCCAGGCGCTACGCTGCAGGGCGACCTCGAAGCCGAGTCCATCGACTTCCTCGACATCGTCTTCCGTCTCGAGCGTAATTTCGGTATCACCATTCCGCGTGGCGAACTCTTCCCGGAAAACCTCACAAGCGACGCCAGCATGATTGCTGACGGCAAGCTCACAACCAAAGGCCTCGAAGAAATTCGTGCCCGCATGCCCTATGCCGACCTGACCGAATTCGCCAAGAATCCGGAAGTTGATCGCATTGGCGACCTTTACACGGTTGACATGCTGGTTCGCTACGTCGCCGATAAGCTTGCCTCAAAATAAGCACTTGGCTGACAGGCAGTTATGATGATGCCGGCCCTCCCGGTCGGCACTCCTTCTCCGTTTTATGCACGGGAGTTGATCCCGCTGGAGTTCCCAACGCATGCGTTGGATCTGGATCG
>JBJTRR010000171.1:0-7846 GCA_046076185.1 bacterium
CAGGGCAAGAGTCAGCAAGGCCAGCAGACGGCCCAATCCAAATCTGGTCAGAACGAGCAGGGCAAGAGCCAGCAGAGCCAAAATCAGCAGGGCCAGAATCAGCAAGCACAGAATCAGCAGCAGGGTGATACAGGGCAGTCACTGGCACAGGCTCAGGAGGCTCAGAAACAGATCACCGAGGCACTGGAAAACATGCTGGGCGACATGAGCCAGCAGGAATCGGTGCGAAGCCTGGTGAATCAGGCCCGGCAGTTAGCCGGTGATCAGCAGGAGCTGAACAAAGCCATTGAAGAGGCGGCCAACAACCCGGAATTGATGGGCAAGCTTCTCGAAAAGCCGGCAGGCGAGCAAAAGAACGGGGCTGCGAAGCCAGACGAAAGAGTTCTGACAGGCGAGCAAAAAGCAGGCCTTGAAAACCAGGCCGCCCGCCAGAACGATCTGGCCCGCCAGCTTGAAAAACTGCAGCAAAGCTTGGGCGAAATGGCCCAGCGAATGGACGGTCAGGACCCTCTCGACGCCGACGGCCTGCGTGAAGCCGCCGAAAACAGCAAAAATCAGGGCACTTCCGGCAAGATGAATCAGGCCGCCGAACAGATCGCCCGCAACCAGACAAACCAGGCCCGCCAGAACCAGCAGCAGGCTCTGAAAGATGTCGAACAGCTTCTTGACGACATTCAGAACCGTAAGGAAAAAGAGCTGGCCAGGCTTGTCAAACAACTCAAGCAGGCCGAGCAGGAAATGCGCGACCTGAAACGGGCCCAGGTTGAAAACCTTCTCAAAACCCGTGAAGCTGGCCAGAACAAAAACGACGCCCAGCGCAAGGCTGAACTTCAGAGGCTTGCCCGCCAGGAACAGCAGCTTCAGGAAGAGATCAAGCGGCAGCTTCAGCGCCTTCAGCGAACCCGTTCCGCCCAGCAGGCCGCCCGCTCGGGCCAGCAGGCTCAGGGCCAGATGGGCCAGGCCCAGCAGCAGATGGACGCCGACGATGCCCAGGCCGCCCAGGAAAATCAGGAAGAAGCCCTGAAAAATCTTGACGAAGCCGAAGAACAAATCGCCCAGGCCCGCCGCGAGGCTGAAGAACAGCTTGCCCAGGAGCAGTTCACCAAAATGGCCGACCTGATCAAGTCTCTGGCCGAACGTCAATCGAAAATGGTTGAAGAAACCATCGGCTACGACAAGAAAAAGGCTGATGCCGCCGGCGCCCTTTCGCAGGCCCAAAAGGCCGGCGTGCGAAACCTTGGCCTGGTGGAAGACAGCCTGAAGCAGGAAACCGTTGAGCTGGCCCAGCGCATGGAAGATGGCGTGCCCGTCTTCTCGCTCACCCTCAAAAAAGCCGCTGACAACATGTCAAAGGCCTCTTCCGGGCTGCAGCAGCTTGACACCGGCAAACCGACTCAAACATCGGAAAAAAACGCCGCCGAGCGTCTTCAGCAGTTGATTGACAGCCTCCAGCCTGACAAGCCCAAGGATGGCGACCAGCAACAGCAACAACAACAACAGCAACAGCAACAGCAGCAACAGGGCCAGCAGGAAGATGGCGACGGCATCCCGACCGTGGCCCAGCTCAAGATGCTCAAGCGGCTTCAGGCGGAAATCAACGCCCGCACTGGCGAGCTTGACGGCAAAATCAAGGCCGGTGCCAAGCTGGTCGCCGGCGAACAGACGGAACTTGACGACCTGAAATTGGAACAGGGCCGGCTGGCCGACCTTCTGCGTGATCTTTCCAAACCCAAGCGAACCGATGGAGAGGACTGATATCCCATGAACCGCCTGAAATTTCTGGTCGCCCTTGGCTTTGGTATTTGTCTGATGGCGCCAGGCCTGTTCGCGCAGGACGAAGCCCTTGAAAAACTCCTTCGCGACGTTGAAAAGAAGAACGCCCCGGCCGACAAACCTGCCGCCGGTAAAAAAGCCGCCGAAGTTGGCAAGGCCGATGCCGGGCTTGACGATCTCCTCAAAAAGCTGGGTGGTGGCTCGAACGACAAGCCCCTGCCCAAGGGTGATCAGCCACCCGCCGGCCCCGATGCCAAATCGGGCCCGGGCGATATGCCGAAAGGCGAAAAGCCTGGCACTGATCAGCCAAAATCGACTCTGCCGAAGCCTGCCGGTGGCCTGGCCGGGCTGAAGTCGAAGTCTGACGGCGAGCTTGACATGCGTCTGGAAGAAATTCTCGGCCGCAAGCGCAAGAAGCCGAACCAGAACCAGAGCCCCGACAAAGCCGGTGGCGAAGGCCAGCAGGGCGAAAGCCAGGAAGAAGAACCTTCCAACCCTGAGATGAAAAAGCTGGTTGAAAAGATGCGTGAGGTCGAAAAACGCCTCTCCGAGCCTGACACGGGCGAAGACACCCGCAAAAAGCAGCAGGAAATTGTACAGAACATCGACCAGATCATCGAACGCATGCGACAGATGTCACAGCAACAGCAGCAACAGCGTCGCCAGCGTCAGCAGCAGCAACAGCAGGGCCAGGAACAGGCCCAGAACGACCAGAACAACCCCGACCCCGGCGCAATGGCCCGTGGCGTGGGTGAACAGGCCCTGCAGAAGCCATCGGGCAAAAGCCGGCTTGACGGCAAGGATGTCTGGGGCCACCTGCCGCCCGAGCTTCGCGACGTCATGCGAAACGTCTTCCGCGAAGAATCGCTGCCCGCCCGTGAAGAACTCGTCCGCCGCTATTACATGTCCGTCTCGAAGAAGAGCCTGGCCCGGAGCAGCACACCATGATTCGCCGCAACCTTCTCAAATCCGGCCTTGCGGCGTCGTTCCTTCCCAGCACCATCAGCCTCGGCCAGGAAGCCGCCAGGCAAGCCCCGGCCAAGCAGGCAGTCCCGCCGCCTAAGGTTGACAAAGAAGCCGGCACTTTTAAAGACGGCAAGCGTGGCGACGTGCCCGAAGGTGCGGCCGAAATGGTCACACCCGCAGTTGAGCGGGCCGTGCGTCAGGGGCTTGACTGGCTCGTTCGTCAACAGTCTGAAGACGGCTCGTTCGGCTCAGGTTCCTATCGCGGCAATCTGGCTGTCACCAGCCTTTCGGGCCTGGCCTTCATGGGCAGTGGCTCTTCGCCCGGCCGGGGGCCTTATGGCTCGCCCATTGAAAAGGGGTTGGGATACATCATGGAAAACGTTCAGCCCGGCGGTTTTATTGCTGTCAGGGGCGAGGCGACCCACGGCCCCATGTATTCCCACGGCTTTGCCACGCTGTTTCTGGCCGAAGCTTACGGCATGACCCAGCGGTCTGACATTCGAGAAAAACTCGAGAAAGCCGTCCGCCTGATTGTCGACAGTCAGAACCCCGAAGGTGGCTGGCGTTATCAGCCCCGCCCGGCCGACGCCGATACATCCGTCACTATCTGTCAGATCAATGCCCTGCGTGCCGCCCGCAACGCCGGCATTTTCGTGCCCAGGGAAACTGTCGAAAAGTGCCTGAAATATGTGCGTGAATGCCAGAACCCCGATGGCGGCTTTCGTTATATGACCCAGCAGGGCGCCAGCCAGTTCCCCCGCTCGGCTGCCTGCATCGTGGCCATGCAGTCTGCCGGCGTTTACGACTCCAAAGAGATTGAAGACGGCATCAAATACCTCAAGCAATACTTGCCATCCGGCCGGTTTTCCCAGCGATACAGCCACTACTACTATGGTCATTACTACGCCGCCCAGGCCATGTGGATTCGCGGCGGGGCCGACTGGAACGAGTGGTATCCTGCCGTTCGCGACGAATTTCTCGCCCGCCAGAACGGCCAGGGCTACTGGTCTGATCAGGTCTGTAACGAATACGGCACGGCCATGGCCGCCATCGTCCTGCAGGTGCCAAATAACCTCCTGCCGATCTTCCAGCGTTAAGTCTCATGCAATTGTCAAATCGGCTTCGCCTGTTAATCATTCCAATTCTCGCTCTCATGTCAGGTCTGTCACAGGCCAGCCTGTCTGCACAGACTCCTGATTCACGAAAGCCCCGGCCACTTTCGGGCCCGTGGGTGCTCACAACCACTTCGGGCCAGGCCACCGGCGGCAATTTCTCAAACCTTGATTCTGACCAGCTCGTCTGGCAGGAAACCGAAAAAAAAGCCGACCAGAAATTCTTGTGGAATGGTGTCGACGACATCCGTCGTAATGCTGAATCAGCCAGCTTTGCCTACACGGATGCCACTCTCGGCCCCTTTGTGCTGCTTCCCGAAGGCGATCGCCTGCGTGGTGAATCCGTCGCCCTGATCGAAAATCGTGGCCTGGCCGTGCAGTCGTTCTCGGTTGGCGTGCTGAATCTTCCTCTTGATCGCTGGGCCGGTTCGGTTTTCAAGCCCCCGGCCGAGCCCGATGCCCTTCTCTCAATGATCAAAAGCCTTCGCTCAGGTGCTGATAAACCTGGCGACCAGATCATTCTGGCCAATGGCGACCGCCTTTCCGGCACGATCACGACGCTTGTCGGTGAGTCAATCGGCCTTCAGCCCATAGGTGCCGCCAAAGAAATCAGCATGAAACGTGCCGACATTCTGGCCCTTTCCATCGACCCGCGAAGCATCAAATACGACCCCGCCGAAGGTACCACCTGGGAAATCAGCCTGGGCGATGGCTCGCGACTATCCGCCAAAACCCTTTTGCTGAACGCCGTTGATGGGGAATCGGTCATCTCCATCACCACCCGCTGGGGTGCCGGCCTGAATCTGCCCTTGGCCAAGGTCAACCGCATTCGTGCCATTCCCGCCGGTCTGGTTGATCTTCAGAACCGCAAGCCCGACGCCGTTCAGACGGTTGACTATGTCGGCACCACGCCCCAGCCCCGCTTTGGGTCAAATGTCAGGGGCGGCCCCATCCAAATTGGCTCACGCTGGTTTGATTCCGGCATCGGCACCCAGTCACGCACGCTCATCGCCTATCGGCTTTCCGGCACTGAAAAACGCTTCACCGCCTGGCTCGGGCTCGATCAATCCGCCGGCCCTCTGGCCAATGCAAGGGCCACCGTCATCATCGACGGTAAAACCGCCTACGACAGCGGTCCCATGCTCTCGGGCGAACCGGCCCGCCGCGTGAATCTCGACCTGACCGGTGCCAAGCTTCTGATCCTCTCCACCGAATTCGGCGAAGGCGGCTCAGTCCGCGACTGGGTCAACTGGGCTGAGCCAAGCCTTTTGCCCGGCACGGATAAATAGGCTTTTATCGATTTCCGGCCAACCCGCTGTGAACCTGAATCCGGTTCGCGATTGGCCCGACACTCGGAGCGGCCGAAAATGCCGCCTCCTGCGCCTTCTGCTTATCATGAAAACTGCTGGCCACGCCCTCAAGCACTAAATGGCCGCTATCCTCTCGCACTGACAATTGTCGAATCCGCCCATACGCAGCCCGGTCAATCCGGCTGCTCAGCTCGTCAATCAACTCGCTGCTCATCTTCAAAAAAACAGCCATTGCAGACGTCCTTCCCGCCTGGCTTGCCCCGCCCTCCCTGGCCAAGCCCGGCTCGAACATCCTGCCCACACGCCATCATGGCCTGCGGCTGAACTCGCGGCCGTTTTCATCAAAACCTGCCACGGGCCCAAATCCGTTCAAACCTATTCTATTATTTACGCTATCGATAGTCAAAGCCGATGTCAAGCAACTAACCCGCCAAAAAATGCAAATAATCTGATGTTTTTTTCCTATTAGATTTTTGCCTGAATTCTGGCTGATCTCGGCAGAATCGATTACCCGGCCTCTTCCCATTCATGGTAAATTAAGTTCAATCTTTCTTTCGCTCTCACCTGGCCGAGCCCGACACATGCCCTTCCAGATCGCTCACTCATCCATCGACCTCGCCCCGCCCCTGGGCGGCTCCATGCCCGGCTATTTCACTGATCGTAAGGCCACCGGCTTTATCGACCCCATCCAGGCCCGGGTCGTCGTCATCAAGGCACCCGCGTCTGACCCCATTGCCATCGTATCGCTCGACCTCGTTGCCCTTGGCCGCGACGATGTCAAAAAATGTCGCCAGGCTGTCGCTGCTTCGACAAAATTCAAACGCGAAAATGTCTGGATTCATGCCACCCACACGCACACCGGCCCCATGATTCCCCGGTTCTATACGACCGATGTCAATGATATTTTCCCAGGCTTCTATCCCGGCATTGTTGACACCCAATTCATGAATCGGCTTTATGTCAATGTCGGCAAGGCCGTGGCCACCGCTGCCGGCTCGCTCCTGCCCTCGCCCATGGCCATCGGTTCGGCACATGTCAGTGGTGCAGCCATGTATCGTCGCTTTCGCCTGAAAGATGGCTCGGTTCTGACAAACGCCGCCCGTAAGGACTCCCGAGTTGTCGGCCCCGCCGGCGAGATCGACCCCAACCTCACTTTTCTCTCTTTCCCCGCTGCTCGCTGCGCCATCGCCATCTACGGCATTCACCCCGACGTTATCGGCGGCACCCTCTATTCCGCCGACTACCCCGCCACTCTCTCTTCCGAATTCAAGCGGCAAACCGGCCACGACCTCGTTTTCCTCAACGCCGCCTGTGGCAATATCAACCACGTTGACCGCTCGCGTGAAAATCAGCTCAAAGGCATTGACGAATCGCGCCGAATCGGCCGCCTGTTAGCCTCCGCCGCCGCTGAGGCTCACGGTAAATCCAAGCCGACAAACGACGAATCACTAAGGATTGATCGGCTCGACCACCCAAGCCGCCTCCGCACCATCCCTGAAAACATCGTGCAGGAAGCCCTTCGCCTGGAAAAGGAAGAACCCGCCAAAGCCCGCAACTTCAATGGCATGTTTGCCCCCGCCGCAATTGTGCTCGGCCGCACCAAAGACCGCGAACACCCAGCCGAAATCATGGCTCTTCGCCTGGGCCCCATCGGCCTCGTCGGTATGCCCGGCGAGATTTTTGTCGAACTGGCCCGCGAACTTCAGCACGAAGCCCCTCTCGACATTGTCCGCCTCATCGGCCTTTCCAATGGCGGTATGGGCTATATTCCCACCAGCAAGGCCTTTGGCGAAGGCGGCTATGAAACCGGCTATCGTTCAGCCCGCTACCAGCCTGAAACCGGCCACCAGTGGGTTCAGTCAGCCCTGAAGCTGCTTCGCAGGCTGGTTTGATCCTCTGTATTCTGTCAGGCAGTTCATTCGCCGGCAATCCAGCTCAGCACGCCGTCAGCCAGCACCAGTGCGCCCAGGCTTGATAAACACATGGCCGCAGGCTCAGTCTCCATCGGCACCCGCCAAATCACGCTGCCATCAAATTTTGTGCAGAACAGTATCCCCTGGTCATAATGCAGGCCAATCGCCCGCCCGGTCTTGTCAGTGGCATAGTGAACCGGCCTCGGCCCGCCCCGCCTTCTGGCAATAATTTCGCCGGAATCGTCGTAGAGCATCGCCGTGTTGTCGTTGGCTGATACCACCACGCCCTCGCCCGTACGCAATATATCCCATGGAGCAAACGGCACTTCCACCTGCCACAATAGTCGCATGTCAAGCGCATGGCCACGCAGCACTCGCTCGCTTCGTGCCAGGCTCACCCACCGGCAAAGCCCGTCGTGCCTCGCCTGCGATTCACACAAAAGCACCGCCTCCCGTTCGCCTGCCGACCATTTGCCTACACCCTTGCCCGCCGGCCCCACCACGCCAACCTGACTGTTGTCAAGACTCACCGCCGCATAGCCGTCTTCCGTCAGCACCAGGCTCTCAACCGTGGCCGGCAGGTGCACGCGCCACTGCCACCGTCCGTCAAGTGTCGCCCGCCCCAGCCTGTCAGCCTCCTGAATGATCAAAAGCCCATAATTCCTGGGCCTCATCTGAAAATGAGTCACTTGAACCAGCGATAGATCAGGCTCGACCACCTGCCCATTCGCCACGTTCAAAAGCCGCAGCGATTGCCCTGTGCCCACCGCCA
>JBJTRR010000172.1:0-7455 GCA_046076185.1 bacterium
ATGACGATCAGGTCCTGCGGCCGCCAATATCGTGGTGCGGTAAACCAGCGCAGCATCGCCACTGCCACAAAGCAGAATTTTTGATGGATTATATTCACGAGTCATCATATCAATGGCTGCGAGAGTGTCGGCAACACGAAGCCCAATTAATGACTTGCCCACCAGCGATGCATTGTAGCCTACATTCGCTTCGATACTTGAAACAGGATCGGTGTAATTTAAATTCCGGTTCAGTTCCGGCCGCTTTCGCGATCCCATGCCGCGTGGCTCAATTAATACAGTTCCAAAACCATTTTCATGGAGTTTTTTGACAAATCCAATTGCATTTCGCCAATCTGAACCTTCATTTCCATTGATAAAAATGATCATCGGCTGACCATTTTTCAGTGTCGCACCGCGCTCAGCAATCAAAGGGTTGGCATTTGTCAGGTCTGGCTTTAGTATTTCTCTTATCGACATTTTCTTTGGCTTCTTGGTTGATTGAAATTCTTCAACGGCCACATCAAGTAAATTTCGGGAACGAAATGAAACTGAGACCTGACCATCCGGGCAGACCTGAAGATCAGAGTCAGGCCTTGGTTTAATTTCAATTTCGGGTGATGGTTTCATTCCCGGTTCGCCGGCCAGCCAGTGGGCAAACCAGCCGTAAACAGCTTCTCGCAGCGGCCTGGAAAGTGAATGGCGGTTTTCAGCCTCAACTTTGGCAATCTTCTCGCTAGCACCCGCTACCTGATATAAATGTCGGGCCTCAGCAAAACTCTCGCGTGCTCCCTCGACAGGAAAGAAATCAAGGGTTGCCGAACAAATTAAGGTGGGCCGGGGCGCACACAAAGCCAGAAGCCCGGCATGATCAATGCCGTTACTCACAAAACCATGAATATCCTGCTCAGGGTCTGACGATGGATCCATCTGAATTCTGTTGCCCATGCGTCGGGGCAATGTTGTGATGTAGCAGCCGATCGCCGCAGCTTTTATGCGGTCATCAAGCGCAGTGGTGTATGATGTCAGCGTGCCCCCGCCCGAATTACCGACACAGCCGATGCGGCTTGAATCGACCTCGGGCAATGTCAGCAAAGCATCAATCGCACGCATGGCGTCCCAGATTCGATAACGGGCCAGGCTCATCCCCAATAGCTCAAGTGCACTGCCAAGGACTGCATGTTCGCCACAGCCAAGATTGTATTTGGATCGTTTATTTTCGGAATTCCAGAACTGGCTTCTCTCACCCTGCCCCACCGGGTCGTGGCAAAGCACCACAAACCCCCGTTTCGCAAGATTTCCGTGGAGAATTTGATACTCTGGATGGGCTTTGCCATTGCGTGAATGGCCACAGGGGCTGACGATGGCCGGCAATGGCTCCTTCCGATTTTTGGGCAGATAGACAACTGCAGGAACGAAATATCCAGGTAAACTTTCAAATATCACTCGCCTGACGGTGTAATCAAGCTCGTTAAATTCACCCATAACCTTTATTTCAATGGGTTTTCTCGTTGTGGGCAGGCCACCGATCAAATGAAAGAACCGGTTTCGAAGGTCATCCTGCAACAATTTCAATTCGGCTGGTGTTTTAACCGCCGCAAACCTTGCCCTTCGCGCTTTTTCATGCTCGTCTGCCCATCGCAGAATTTCTTCGTGGAGATCAACCTGCGCTGTCTGGGCCATTAGCCGATGACTGAATAAGCCTGCGAACCCAAGACAGGCAAGCTCACGTCGATTTGGTTTTATGGCCATGTGCATCGCTCCATTTCTGCGAGAGCTTTTGGGTTGACTGATCAGGCATGATTGCCCGATCAATGCCCAATATCGCTGATAAGTGGCCGATTGTAAAGCATTAACCAGCGATGAGTTCATTTGAATTCCGAGATATTCATACAAATGAAATCCGCTCGAAAACATTCGAATATTTTATTTCATCCAATACCCTTTAGAAATTTGGACATAGGGGCTTAAAAATGGTATTCTCGTTCATCGATTCCATAAACAACGCCAGGGATAAAAGCCTGTGAAACGTTTAACGCTTGGTCAACTGCACTATGAATTCAGCCGATACGCCGAACCCCGGATAAGTGTCGAATCGGGAGAGAGTTTGATTATTGAGTCGGAAGACGCGCTTTCCGGCCAGATTCGAACCAACGACGATCGTCGTGACAAGACAAAAATGCCATACAGCAACCCCATGACCGGGCCAGTGGCCGTGATTGGGGCAGAGCCTGGCGACGCCCTGGCGGTGACAATCCACGAGATTCAACCCAATCCGCCGCAATGCGCCACGCGAACGGCCGACCCGAAGATGCTTTGTGAATGGCTTGGAAACGACTGCCCTCATGGAACACGAGTGAGCCAGATTAATAATGGAGTGATTCATTGGTCTGACACTATTAAAATACCTTATGCACCCATGATTGGATGCCTGGGAACGGCCCCTGACTGGGGTTGCCCGACAACTGGGCCGGCAGGGCCGCATGGGGGAAACCTTGACCTTGTGGAAGTTGCACCGGGAAGCACCATTTATTTGCCCGTGTTTGTGAAAGACGCTTTGTTCTACATGGGCGACCTGCATGCAGCGATGGGGCACGGCGAACTTTCAGCCACAGGGCTTGAGATGGCTGGTGAAACTACCGTAACCCTTAATCTTGTCAAAGGCAAAAAGCTTGCCTGGCCCAGAGTGGAAACGGCGACCGAAATCATGACAATCAGCACAGGCACACCCATGGAGCGATCAATCGCACATGCCATGGCCCAGCTTGCCCTTTGGATGGAAGCCGATTATGGGATGAGCCGCTGGCTGGCCTACGATCTTCTGACGCATGTCGCACGCATCAGTATCGGATATTATGGCATTGGAACTGTGGGTGTGAAGATTGAGAAACGCTATTTGAATGCGATTTGAACCGGTTTAGAACTTCAAGAGTTGTTGACAGTTGTCGTAGATGATTCGATGAATGGCTTCACGGGGAAAGACCGGAAATTTCGTGCCTTCTATAACGTCGTTTACCTTCCAGAGACCGGCGATGGCCTGCTCGGGCGTGGCAGACGGAAAGTCTGATCCGAAGATCAGCTTGTGCTCGACACCATATTCAAGGGCCGTGATAAAAGCCTGATAATGTCGCCAGGGGCGATAATGCAGGGCGCTTGTGTCAGCATAGAGATTCGGGTGCTTGCGAATCAGGACAATGCAGTCTGTCTCCCACGGATGCCCCATGTGAGAAATGATCATTTTCAAGTCGGGGCAGGCAACGGCAATATCCTCAAGAAGTATGGGATTGCTGTATTTCAAAGGCCCCTGACGAACGAAAGAGGTGCCCTGATGCCAGTTGATCGGGATACCCAGCTTCTCGGCCTTTTTGAAAAGTGGCAGATGCTTAGGGTCTGAGGGATCAAAGTTTTGATAGATGGGGCCAAGTTTCAGGCCCTGAAAGCCCATTCGCGTAACATAATATTCCAGTTGTTCAACACAGCCAGGGTTGTTTGGATCAACCGAACACCATGGAATAAACCGATCAGAGTGCTGGCGGGCAAATTCGGCAACCGCCTCCTGCGACCCATTGATTCCAGTAAAAGGGGCCTGAATGGCAAAAACGATAATTTTGTCGCAGGCTTTGGTCGCTTCCAGAAGCTGTTCGGGGCGGCAGTCGAAATTGTGCTTCCAGCTCACGTTGTTCACGTCGCAGTGAACGTCGGCTGTAAGGCGCATTTTGGCCTTTTTGGCCTCCCACGAGAATTTGACGAATTCTTCGGTATAGTGGTCAGGATACCACATCAGATTTGTGTGAATATCAACAAGCATGATTATATTCTCATTTGTGGATCAGATTGGAGAATTCAGAAGAAAAACGGCAGGGTCGGCAAGGGCAGCAGCAATATCATGCAGGAAAGCGGCAGCGGGAGCGCCGTCTATAGCAGCGTGGTCAAACGTAAGGCTAAGGGTCATGAACTGCCGGGCTACAACTTGATCATCGTGCAGAAAGACCGGTTCGCGGCGAATGGCACCAATCCCCAGAATTGAAATTTCAGGGAGATTAATGACGGGAGTAAAACCATCAATTCCATAAGTACCGAGGTTGGTGATTGTGATATAACCGCCACGCATGGCATCGCCCTGAAGATTGCCGGAGCGGGCAAGGTCGATGAGTCGCCGCGATTCAGTGGAAATCTGACTCAGGGTTTTTCCGGCGACATTGCGAATCACGGGCACGAGCAAGCCTGATGAAGTATCAACAGCCATGCCAATATTTATATCTTCATAATGACATGCAACGAGCCCTTCATGATCCTGATCCCAGATCTGTGCCATCTGTGGATGTAATTTCAGTATTCTGGGCAGCAGGGCACAAATCAGGTCGTTATAGGAAGGGATGGTGCCTGGCGAATTTAATTTTAATCGATCTCGCAAGGCAACAAGCTCGGTTACGTCAGCCCTGCTGTGCAAGGTAACCGGCACGGTTTTCTGTTGACTCAGGCGTAATCGCCCGGCGATTGCGCGACGACGGGGCGAAAGTTTAGTGCCCTGATTTTGTGTCACCAAATTGGACTCATGAGTCTGCGATTTTATTGCATTAACCACATCTGATTCGCGAATTCGACCGCCGTTGCCGGTTCCGACCAGGGTCTTCCAATCCAATTGATTCTCAAGGGCCAGACGCCTGGCGCGTGGTGTCGCAACCTTATTACTGTCGGATTCAGTGAAATTAACAGCAGAATTATAATTTAATTGCATTTCGGCGGCCGACGAGACATCTTCTTTAGTGATTAGCCCTGAACGCCCCGTTCCAGTTATGGAATTGAGTGAAAGACCGAGTTCGGCAGCCATTCGGCGAGCCGCTGGCCCGGCATGCGATTGAGGCTTATCATCAGAAGTTTTATTTTCGGGTTGAATTTCATTATTGACAATGATTTCACCGTCATTCACCAGATAACCCAGAAGTGTACCCACATCAACAGTGGCACCCGGAAAGGGCGAACCTTGCGGAATATTTAATATTCCAGCCTCAACCGATTCAATTTCCTGCACATTTTTATCGCCCTCAAGCTCAAAAAGGGCTTCACCTTTTTTTACCGGGTCGCCATGGTTTTTTAGCCATCGCAGAAAAGTGCCCTGCTCCATCGACCAGCCAAGCCTTGGAATGCGAATTTCATGCATGATTTAGCACCTGATTGACATGGCATTTCATAGACATTGGCTGCAATATTATTCCTGAATCAGATCGCGAACTGCTGCGATAAGCTGATTTGCCGAGGGAACCACTGCTGATTCAAGAGATGGGCTGTAGGGTGTCGGACAGAAAGCACCTGTCAGACGTTTAATGGGTGCATCAAGGTCGTTAAAGCCGGCATCAGCCACCCGGGCTACGATCTCGGCTGAAAAACCATACTGGGCAGGCGGCTCGTCAACGACAAGCAATCGCCCGGTTTTTGCAACTGATTTAAGAATGATGTCTGTATCAAGAGGAGAGACGGTTCGTGGATCAATAATTTCAATGGAAATTCCATCGTTTTCTAATGTCTGTGCGACAGATTCAGCCAGATGCACCATCCGGGCCAAAGCGACAATCGTCGCATGTGTGCCCTGTCTCACGACACGGCCAACGCCGAATGGAATTTCGTAATCAGTGGCAGGCACTGGGCCTTTTGCCTGAAGGATTTCACGGTGCTCGAGGAAGAGCACAGGGTCGTTTGATCGCAGTGCGTGCTTAAGCAGCCCCTTTGCATCAGCAGGCGAAGAAGGCACAACGACACAAAGGCCCGGCACCTGGCCATACATGGCATAATAGCTGCCGGAATGGTGAGTGGCCGCACTGTGGCCAATGCCAATACAGCCTCGCAGGAGGACAGGCATTTTCAGCCGTCCGCTCGACATATACTGCATTTTTGCGATCTGATTAAATATTTCGCCAACACTGTCGAGAACAAAGTCGGCAAACATGAAGTCGATCACCGGACGAGTGCCCGTCATGCCGGCCCCACAGGCCAGGCCAACAAACCCTCGTTCACAGATAGGAGTGTCGCACAGCCGTTCGGGGCCGTAAATATCGAAAAGCCCCTTGGTTGTGACAAAATTGCCGCCACGCTTGCCAATGCCTTCGCCCATCACCCAGATCGCAGGATTCACAGCCATTTCTTCGGTAAGGGCTTCAAGAGTGGCCTGGCTGAAGCTTATCTGACGAGTGCCCGATGTATCTATGTTTTCAATTTGATTAATTTTACGGGTGTCGCTGGCATAGACATGACGTGTGGCGGATGATGGTTCAGGCACAGGGCTGGATTCAGCAAACTGTCGAGCTTCAGCAACCTGCCGGGCAACGTCCTGTTCAATGGCGTCGAATTCGGTGTCGAGCCCCGCTGACATCCGCAGCTTCAAAATGGGACAGAGTTTTTTCCAGTTTTCCACATCTTCTTTTGTACGATAGGTGAAATCTCCCATCCCTTCAGCATGGGCCCGAGTGCGGTATGTTCTGCATTCTATCAGTGTCGGACCCTGGCCGGCCCTGGCTCTGGCTACGGCTTCACCGGCAACCCGCCAGACTTCCAGAACATCATTACCATCAATTGTAAAACCCGGAATTCCGTAGGCACTGCCACGATTGCCAACGCCGGGATTGCCACTGGCATAAGCGAAGGGAACTTCTGTGGCGAACTGATTGTTTTCACAGATGAAAAGCACCGGCAATTTCCAGATGGAGGCCATGTTCAGGCCTTCATGAAATGCACCGTTGTTGACGGCACCATCGCCGAAAAAGGCAACGCCCACTGTGGCATTTTTAAGGATTTTGGAACTGTAACCTCCGCCGCATGCCTGTAAAATGCAGGGGCCGACAATGCCGGAAGTGCCCATCATGCCAATTTCAGGCGAAAACAGGTGCATACTGCCACCACGACCGGCGGAACAACCTGTGGATCGGCCGAAAAGCTCAGCCATCAACTGTTCAGGCGGCATGCCTTTGGCCAATGCGTGGCCGTGGCCGCGATGTGTGCTGAAGACGACATCATCAGGCGTGAGATGGGCACAGACACCTGTAGCGATGGCCTCTTCACCGACATATGTGTGACAGGCCCCATGCACCAGCCCGCGCTGGTGGCTGCGTGCGAGTTCTTCTTCCGTTTGCCGGATGACCTGCATGGTGCGGAAGAGGCTTTTGAGCAGATTTTTATCTTTTGCAACAGAGGTTTGATCAGTCGCTGGTGTCACTGACATGAATCAGGAGCCTTTCTGTTCGGATCTGAAGGCCTGCACCGCGTGCCCTTCGTGCCCCGGGGTGCCGCCAGCGTTCATGGCCATATTGCCGCCGTCCATTGGAATGATGGCCCCGGTGATCCAGGCTGAGGCGTCAGAAGCAAGAAGTACGGCCAGCCCGGCAATATCTGACGGCTGACCGAGACGACCGGCGGGGATACCTCGCAGGAATCGTCCTTCAAGTGTCGGGTCTTGCGCCATGCGGGCCGAAAGACTGGGATTGA
>JBJTRR010000173.1:0-2612 GCA_046076185.1 bacterium
GATTATCATTCTATGATATCAGTAGATAATGTCGTCCAGCGAAACATGCCCAGACATCAATAAACCGATATCACAAATGAGTTAAGGATTATTGACAGGCAATTCTGGAAAAAACAGAATGATCTGATAATCAAATCATGCTGATCAATAAGAATTGGTGCTACTTGATGAAGTGGGAAAGCATACGATCATTTCGCCAAGCTCTGATTCCCTTCGCCATCGGATTGTTTTATCTATCTTTTGAATTCATCGATAAAAACAAAATTCCGTTCATGGTTTCACTGGTAATCATGGCCATAGTTGTCGCCGTATATCTCGTCGACGAAATTCTATGGAACATCCGTGGCCGGGGGCGACCTTGCCCTGTATGTGGTCAGCAAGTCCGTATGAAGTCATTTCGCGTTAGAAACTTATGTCCAAACTGCAACCACCAGTTGTAAGCTGAATCAGATTTCAGCATGGAGATATTGGGCGACTGCAGTGATAAAAGTCTGATATCCTGCGAAACAGTCATCAGCCGACTCATTCTTATAAATTTTGACTTTTCGAAATCATCCGCCACTGTCTATAACAGTAACAGTGAAGTGGCAAGTCTCAGTAACCCTGGCCCCGGAATAGTCTGGATCTGACTCATAATGTCTAGCACGCTGACTCAACAAGATGTGATTGCGGCCCTTAAAGGTGTGCAGGACCCAGACCTGCATCGCGACCTGACAGATCTTGGCATGATCAGGGACATTCAAATCGGGCCCGACTCGGTCAGCCTTGCCGTGAACCTCACCACGCCTGCATGCCCGCTGAAAGAGAAAATTCGCAGCGATGTGGAAAATGCCCTTCGCAGCCGCCTGCCGGGTTCGATCAAAACCATTAACATCAACATGACAGCCGAAGTCCGTGGCAAGTCAAATCGCGAAAAAGGCGATATCCCCGGCGTCAAAAATGTCATTGCCGTCGGCTCAGGCAAGGGTGGCGTCGGCAAAAGCACGCTGGCCACATCGATCGCCTTTGGCCTGAGGCAATACGGCGCGACCGTGGGGCTGATGGATGCCGATATTTACGGCCCTTCCATCCCGCACCTGGTGGGTGCTTCGGGCCGCCCGATGGCCCGCGGCGAACGCATCATGCCCATTGAAGCCGCCGGCATGAAAGTCATGTCAATGGGCTTTCTGCTTGAGCCTGAGCGGGCCGTGATCATGCGTGGACCCATGCTTCATGGCGTGATCCAGCAGTTTCTGCATCAGGTGGAATGGGGCGAGCTTGATTATCTGGTGATCGACCTGCCACCCGGCACGGGCGACGTGCCTCTGAGCCTGGCACAGGCGCTGCCCTTGACGGGTTCAGTTGTCGTCTGCACGCCACAGGCCGTAGCCCTGCTTGATGCTGTTCGTGCCATCACCATGTTTCGCCAGCTTAAGGTGCCGGTGCTAGGCATGGTTGAAAATATGTCGGGCGAAATCTTCGGCCGGGGCGGTGCCGCCCGCAAGGCCGAAGAGATGGGGATTCCGTTTCTGGGCGAAGTGCCGATGCTCACGACGATCCGCGAAAAAGGCGATGCCGGGCAGGCGGGCAGCGTGTTCGACGACCATGCCGCTTCACGCATGCCGCTATTGGGCGTGGTTGAAAAACTTGCCGCCCAGATCAGCATCCAGAACATGAAGAAGCCCAAGATGCCAAAGCTTGAGATTCTGGGGTGAGTGCAAAAGCCACATTGAGCTAACCGAATCTGCCTTACAGATCAGGGCTTTCATTGCAATTTTAAATACAGGGGCGTGAGCTTGACTGATTCACCTGACGACAAGTATCGATTTCAAGTCTATCGTCTGGGTGAGGAACCGCTCATCGACCCCTATATTGCTCAATTGACTATGGAAGAGCGTATGGAACTGGCATGGCAGATCACAAGACAAACGTGGCAAGTTATGGGATAGAATCCGGATGAACCATTTCGCCGAGATGTTGGCCAGCTTATTCGAAGAACGCGTTAAGTTCCTGATAGCTGGTGGTTATGCCTTAGCGGCTTATGGTATTCCCAGAGCCACTGGAGACATTGATATCTGGGTGGAACCGACACCCGATAACGCTGAAAGAGTTTATCGTTCCTTATTAAGATTTGGTGCTCCACTGAAAGCACATCGTGTTGAAATTGCTGATTTTACGCGTGAAGATTCAATTTATCAGTTTGGTTTACCGCCACAGCGTATCGACATTGTGACTTCAATAACTGGCGTTACCTTTGCTGAAGCCTGGGAAAACCGGATAAATTTATCAATTATGGGAATTCTTGTTGATGTGATTTGTCAAAAAGACTTTATCGATAATAAAAAAGCTGTTGGGCGTCCGAAATATCTTTCGGACGCCGCGATGGTCGAAGAGATCATCAAAAGCAACCTCTGATTTCTCCCAACGCATTGTCAAAATTAAACAATTAACCCGCATTTCCCAGGAAATGCGGGTCTCAGGTAAATCAATCACAGAGCAAAATGATCGGCTCAGCTATTCTTGGCCAGCACCAGCGCCTTTTCAGGCGTTTCGGGGCTCTGCCAGTCGAACCATTTTTCATCGAAATTGATTCGCCGGCCCTGCTTCATCGCAATGTTTGAAGTCAGTGCAAT
>JBJTRR010000174.1:0-3872 GCA_046076185.1 bacterium
TTTCGGTTGGTGCGTATGGACTTCTCAGATTCTGGCCTGGCCAGCAGATTCTGTGCCTGATGTTCGGCCGAGGCTGGCTATTCTGACAGATATCGGCGGCGACCCTGACGACCAGCAATCGATGGTCAGGCTGATGGTTTACAGTAATCAGTTTCGGATTGAAGCCCTTGTTGCTTCAGCGGCCGGCACGAGGGGCGAGCTGAAAAACGCCATCACAAGGCCCGACCTGATTCGCGAAATGATTATGGCCTATGGCAAAGTCAGGCCGGGGCTGGTGAAGCATGAATCAGGCTGGCCGCTGGCCGAGAGCCTGCTTGACAAAGTAAAATCAGGCAATCGATTTCGCGAACGAAACAACATAGGTCAGGGGCATGATACGGAAGCTTCGCGATTTCTGGTGGAGAGGATTGATGCCGGATCAGCCGCTGACCCGCTGAATATTGCCATCTGGGGCGGGCAGACCGACCTGGCCCAGGCTCTGTGGCAGGTGAAAAGCAGTCGTGGTGAGCATGGGCTGGCCGAGTTTGTCAAAAAATTTCGGGTGTACGATATTAATGATCAGGACGGCATTGCCGAATGGATGCGCACCGAATTTCCGGGCATGTTTTACATACTGGCAAACAAAGCCCCCGGCCGAGATAACCGGGAAGGAACATATCGCGGTATTTATCTGACAGGTGACGAATCTTTGACAAGCCGGGATTGGGTCGAGAAAAATGTGCGAAGCACCGGGCCTTTGGGGGCACTTTATCCGACAAAAACCTGGACGGCGCCTAACCCGCATTCGTGCCTGAAAGAAGGCGATACGCCCTCGTGGTTTTTCTTTCTGCCGGCAGGCAGGAACGATGCGAATGATCCTTCAAAACCGGGCTGGGGCGGGCAATATGCCAGGCAGACTGATGGCTGGTATCGCGACCTGCCAAGATCAGCCGGGTTTGACCCGCGAACGACCGTCAGCCGTCATCGCCCTGCATTTCAGGCCGATTTTGCGAGGCGAATGGTATGGTGTAAAGATATTAATAAATAATTATATCAAAATATAATAATAATCTATCATGCACAATTTAACCACCGATGGAGTGCATCATTCGATCGGGCTTGATGAACCGGGCCGTGTTAATTTCATGTCCTTCCCACTTGGCTTTGACAGAGCTGGTGAATGCTTGCCTGAGACGGGTATCGTCGGCACCAGTTCGCAGAAGCTCGCGAAGGTCGGTCTCATCAATCGCAAAAAGGCAGTTGCGCAGCTTGCCGTCGGCGGTGATACGGATGCGGTTGCACGACCGGCAGAACGGATGCGAGACTGAGGCGATGAAGCCGACAGTGTCGCCTGAATCGTGATATCTGAATTCAGTTGCGGGGGCTGATGGATCCTGCCCAGGGGCAGGCAGCAAGGCACCAAATCGGGCCTGAAGGGTGGCAATGATCTCGTCCATCAGTAAAACCTTGCCGCGTTCCCAGGCGTCGCGGGCATCAAGCGGCATATATTCGATAAATCGCAGTTCCACAGCTTTTTCGCGGGCAAATTCGGCCAGTGGAATGATGTCGGGTTCTGAAAAACCCTTGATGGCCACCGCGTTAAGCTTGGTGTGCCTGAAGCCTGCCGAAAGGGCGGCGTCAATGCCTTTGAGCACATCTGCCAGGCCGGTGCGGCGGGTCAGGCTGAGAAACCGGGCTGGGTCAAGCGTGTCGAGACTGATATTAAGGCGATCAAGCCCGGCTTTTTTGAGGTCGGCCGCCTGATCGGCCAGCAGTATGGCATTTGTCGTGAGGGTGATCTCACGGATGTCAGAATGGCTGCGAATCGATTCAATGAGCTTCCAAAGCGAATTTCTGACCAGGGGCTCGCCGCCGGTGATACGAATTTTTCGGACACCCAGCGAGCCGGCCACCTGGGCCAGCCGGGCAAGTTCTTCAAAGCTCAGGATTTCAGCTTTGGGCAGAAATTCAACCTGCTCGGGCATGCAGTAAACGCAGCGAATGTTGCAGCGATCGGTCACGCTGATTCGCAGGTTATCGTGAACCCGGCCAAAGCTGTCAATCAATTCTGACATAAGTCGCAGAAATCTTTCTGATTCTTCCCGAAGGCCCGCAGTTTTTGATCAGCACGCCAAGCTTATAATATAACGCAAACCGGGCCTGAGCATGAAAGCCCGGCCCGGGAAATTCATTAGCGATGGGGCAAAGCGGTTAATAAGAATCGGCTGAGACGACCTCGCCACCGGCCGCCGTGCCCAATGCCCGCCAGATTTCGCCGCGAATCTGGTCGGAAACGAAACTCACCGAGCCATCGGCCTTCAGCACCTGAACGCCGGCAGGATGATAGCTGCGCGAGGTGATGGCGGCATAAGTTGGGCCGCCGTTGGTCTCTCGCCGGGTGGTCAGGTCAACATCAAGGTTTCTGGCGGGCGTGCCAAGCGTCTTCCGATTGGGCGTAAAGGCTGTGGTGAAGCCAGTTTGGTGTGCATGGCCGTCAACCCATTCGGTGTGCCCGGAAAGCTGCGGAGCCGTGGCACTGACAAACTGGCTGGTGACCGATTCAGGATTGGCGCTGGCGGAAGGAATGGCCATGGGCGACATGCCGGCGATCTGGCCGAGGTCGCGAAAATAAGGCTGATAGGCTTTGACTTCGGCCATGAGGATGGTTCCCGAGAGACCATCAGTGATGGAACTGAAGGTGCGTGAGATGTTTACGCCAAATGCCGAGCGATTGGCCGGGCCAGCCTGGCCGCCCCAGACAAACCAGTCGCCCAGGTTCACCCCGTAATTCGTAACCCCAGCCAGGCCAAAGCTATGCGTTGCAGGCTGAGGCTTGATTTCACTGGGGCAGAGAAAAGTTGACACGGAGAGAGCGGCAACGGTTGTGTTGACAGGATGAGAATAACTGAGAGTGAAATTGAGTGCGCCGTAAGTATTGGCCTGTTCAAGATATGGGAGGATGCGGCCATGAGCCGACCAGCCGCCAAACCAGGTGACAGCGCCGGTGGCATCTGTTTGAAGCACGACCGAAGGGGGCAAGGTGTTATTGGTGCTTTCATACTGGTGCATGGCCAGGCCCAGTTGCTTAAGATTATTGGCACACTGCATGCGCCTGGCGGCCTCGCGTGATGACTGAACCGCCGGAAGCAGGAGTGATATCAAAACGGATATGATGGCGATGACGACCAGCAGCTCAATCAGCGTAAAGCCTTTTCGGTCATTGGCTTGAGTCATATTATGCAACCATTCGTTAGGTCAGATAGAAGTGCTAATCCGGGCGACGGTCTAATTGAGACTGAGTCTCAATATTATTATGTTAGGCAGTTGGTGGATTAAAATCAAGAAAAATTGCGAGAATTCTTCTGTGTGTATCTAAGTTATTTAGAAACAGATTCTTAAGTTAATCGTTCAAGTGTTTTTTGAAATTTTTCTCAATATTTTTAGGTGGGCAGCGAATAGCTGATTAGAGAGGGTTCAATGGGTGCATCAGTGGTGTACCGATTGGCCGGGGGATTATGCAAGTGACTTTCAGCCATGGAGATTGGTGCAATGATATTCGGATTGATCAAAAAATCGGTGGTGGCGGGTGTGCTGGGGATGGTTGCTTTGGGAGCTGTTTTTGGCACACCGGCCGGAAGTTACGCCCGGACTGCGTTTTTCAAAATCAGGTCGGTGGCGAAAGATTCGGTGCCAGTTCAGTTTGAAATTGACCGGGCCCGGCAGGAGGTGCATCAGCTTGAGCCGGCGATTCGGCAGCACATTGAGGTGCTTGCCAGGGCTGAGGAGGACGTGAAGCGGCTGGACGGCGAGATTGCTGAGACGACAGCCAATCTTGAGAAGCAAAAGGCCACAATTCTGGCGATTCGGGCCAAAGTAGGCGAGCCTTCGGTGCG
>JBJTRR010000175.1:0-3203 GCA_046076185.1 bacterium
GCGTGCGTGCAGGCGCGTGCAGGCGCCCGTGGCGGCGTCACGGCCAATGCCCGCTCCAGTGCACGCATGCATGCGTGGCGTCCACCGCGCTGTGCCGGCTGCCCCCCCTGCTGCGCCACCCTGCAGGGACTACCCCCTTGACCTGCGCCTCTTCTTTTGATGAAGAAACAGCTGGGGCCTGCCCTCCACCACAACCTGCAAACGCCCCTACGACAAAACCAACTGTGGCCGTATGGTAAAACCTGCTTTGATTCCAATACACTTGTTTACCAGTTTTTGTCATTTTTGAATGCCCTTATGCATGTCAAAAGTGTCTTTTTTGAATCTACTGATTTTGGAATTGCCTCTTATAAGTTTAAGTAGATCCTAAACCGGTCACTCAGTCAAGACACTCTCATTTCTTCAAATCAATTAACGTCTTCCAAATATTGATTTCCCGCCATTCACCAAGGCCGGTTTACGAAAGACGGTAATCTCAATGAAACCATACCCATGGCTTATCCATAAGATTAAAGTCATTCTGTAATTCAGCGCATCAACCGGCCTTGCCAGCCTGTCGATAAAAGTTATATTACCCGGCAGTTGGCAATAGAAACTGGCCACAGGGCCACACTGCGCCCCTGAATGTCATGGATGCCCAAATGAACCAGAACCGAAGAAAACACCTTAAGCGAATCCTGGGCTTTACCTTGGCGGGCGTGGCGACCGAGCAAACCTGGCGGCACGGGCACGACTATGTTCTGACCCGTGAATTCATGGAAATTGAGCCAGGCAAGGTCTATCGCGGCGGCTGGCAGCAGGCCATTCCCCTGCGCCGGATTCTTAACAACTACAAAATCAAGACCGTCATCGCCCTAGCCCACCCTGACAGCCATCCACTGGTCAGGATGGAAAAAGGCATCTGCGAAGAAAAAGGCGTGAACTGGGTTCACCTGCCCATTCACGACGTTCGTGGCGACGACACCCGCAAGTTTGTCTCTGACCAGCTTGAAGCCGCCGCCAAAATCATCGGCGACCCTGCCGCCCAGCCCGTCTTTTTCCACTGCCACCATGGCGTGAACCGCGCCAGCATGGCCCATATTGCTTATCGCACCATGATGTGCGGCTGGACTCTGGAAGACTCCGAGAAGGAAGTGGCCGGCCACTTTGGCCTGGTCAGCGTCAATCACGGCCCCGACTACCGCCACATGCAGAAGTTCTTTGAAGAGCGGGTCGTCCCCTATCGGCTGGCCCAGGCTGAAAAAGCCAAAGCTGAGGCCGAAACCATGGCCCGCACCAAAACCGGTTCCGCCACAAAATAATCTCGCTGAATCAGCGTTCGCCCGGGCTGCCTTAGCGAACCTGGCGATTATCCGGGCCATTACCCGTGGCAATGCGTTCAGGCCGGGCTGGCTGGCCGTCGTCGCGTAATGTCCGCCCGAACACCGGCCGACCGCTTTCATCGTGGGCAACCAGCTTCCACTGGATTCTGCCGGAATTCGCAAGCACAGGTGCAGGCAGATCCAGCGGCGGCGTGAGTATCTCTCTGCCGGGGCCGATTTTATAGCCGCCGAACTGGCGGGCAATCGCCAGTATGTCAAAAACGCCATGCCTGGCCTTGTCGATGTCGGTCGCCGCCGGGCCGTGGTCGGCCTCCCACGCGGCTGATTGCAATGTCAGGGCCTCGTTCAGGTCGCGGTTGCGAATCAATAGCCGCATCGCCCCCAAGCCGGATTCGCCCTTCTCAACCAGCACCTGCACGTCAAAACCCTTGTGCTGGTCGTGCAGCGGCATGGCCGTCAGCTGATATTCCCCGGGGCCTGCACCGGCCAGTTCCAGCTCAATGGCGCTGGTGTCTGAACCAACGCTTTCCGCCGTAACCCTGAAAAACCGCGTCGCCGTCGCCGTCGGCCGCCAGGCAATTTCCTCTGGCTTCTGGCCAGCCACCATGCCGGTTTCCCGCGGAGTGCCAGCCAGCCAGTCGTCAAGCAGGGCCCGGCTTCTGGCAGCTTCCAGCGGGGCATCGCCGGCAATCTCGGCCATCAGGTTCACTGTCCAGGCCTGGTAAAGTTTCTCAAAAGCAATCCCGGTGGCCGCTTCCAGGTTCCGCGTGCCGGTCAGCGGCGACTCAATCAGCCGTATTGGCAGGTCGCTGCCAAATGTCTCTTCGCACCAGCTTAAAAAAAGATAAGCCGCACCACGGTGCCCGTGCGACCGGCCGCTACCCAGCCCGGCCACGTCGTTGACGATCAGCCGGTGGCTCTCGGGCGATTCATAATAGGCTGATATCCGGTAATTCAGGTTCGCCCACGAGCCATCCACCCAACGCTCGCTCAGGTGGGCCAGCCCTTCTTCCAGCCAGCTCTCTTCTTCCTCAGGCCCGGTTTCAGAATCGCCAGCCAGGGCCCGGCGTGCCGTTGCGGCCACGGCATGCGTATATTCATGGGCCAGAAGGCTTTTCAGATAACCGGCATCGCTCACCCGACTATTCAGAAAGATCACATCCGCCGCATGGCTGCCCGGCAGCCGACCCGCCGGATCAAAGTCGGAAGGACGAACAAAGCCGTCAATCGCCATCTGGCCGTTGGCCAGCCGGCTCAGGGCACTGGTCAAAAGCATCGCCATTTTGCCGTCGCCGTCGATATCTGCCGCCCGACCAATCCGCGGAATCACGGCCGCCGGTATCTCTTCGTCCATCACCCGCACGGCCTGGGCCGCTATTTCCCGCTTCCCGGCGGTGTCGTCCGTCTGGTCCAGATAGACGTTCACTGTCTTGCCTGAAGCGATCAGCCGGGCTGCGATAGCCTCATACTGGCCAGGGTCGTCGATGCTGCCGCCTTTGGTCTGAATGTGAAACACCCGCTCGGCTGAAGCAGGCCCCGCCGGCAGCCGTGGCCCCTGAAAGACCGGCCTCGCCACCCGATGCCCCGTCTGAACCACCCCAGCATCCTTGCCAGTCAGGGTAAAAGCCAGATTCGCCGCCAAAGCCACGCTTTCAGGCTGGCCCGCAGCCTTTCGGGCCGACAGCCTGACTTCACCCGGCGCATCATTCCGGCTGATCCGGCTGATGGCCACTACCCAGGCCTCGCGGCCGCTGGCCACCGGCAAAAGCCAGCGGTTCTGGCCATTACCAAGGCTTAAAACCACGGCACCGGCAGGGTTATGGGCACCATCGGGCAGGGCAGGGGCAGCACTCTCTGAAGCAGCTTCAGTGGCCCCGAAAC
>JBJTRR010000176.1:0-1093 GCA_046076185.1 bacterium
ACCCGGCTGGCAAACCGGCTACTGATTTGTGATACCAATGCCTTAGCAACGAGGCTGTGGGAACGCCGTTATCTGGGGAAGGAAACCGAAGCCGTACGTGCCCTGGCGGGTCAGGTTCGCTGCGATCTCTCTATTTTGACAGGTGACGAAATCCCGATTGTTCAGGACGGATTACGCGATGGCGAGCACATACGGCATGCCTTGCACTTATGGTTCGAACAAGATCTTTCTGGACAGGCAGTACCCTGGATTCTTGTCAGAGGTACGCCAGAGCAAAGGCTTCAAACGGCCACCGATGCAATTTGCCAACTTTAGGGCATCACCACCTGCGAAATAAAGGCTGATTGATGACCCTTCCACAGGGGAGCAGCGAAATTGTATCCGGATATGGAAACTGAGACACCATGGCAAGATTCAAATGTGTAGCCAAAATGGAAATGCTATGCTGTAAGTCATTCTGCACAGTCCAAATAGAAAGCCGTTTTGTGATGGACATCAAACGCAGTGGTTCCCGGCAATCAAATCAGGGGTCGTCGGAATATTTCACGGGCAGTGTTCGCATCGAGCCACTATTCAAGGCTCCCCCACCGGCACGTGCGGTAAGCCTTAGTGTTACATTTGAGCCAGGGGCAAGAACAGCCTGGCACACCCACACGCTTGGACAGATGTTGATCGTGACTTCCGGCTGCGGTCTGGCCCAGGTGTGGGGCGGACCTGTTGAAAGGATATATCCGGGCGATGTCGTCTGGTTTCCGCCTGGCGAAAAACACTGGCATGGTGCCACGCCAGATACAGCCATGACACATATTGCCATTCAGGAAGAACTTGATGGCAAAACCACCGAATGGCTGGAAGAAGTCACCGAGGAACAATATTTCGGTTGATAAAACTTGTTGACCCAACAGCTATCAAGCAAGGGCCATTTCACGTTGCGACCAGATAAAGTTGGCGGCAAGTTCTACTCTGCCGGGTTAGAGTATCAAAAATAGCCCTGGAATCGATTGATAGACGCCTGGATAGCGAACATCGACCGGAAGCACAAGACGCCGTAGAACGCAATTTTGGCGATGTTTTTCAAGTCGTCAATTTGACG
>JBJTRR010000177.1:0-1251 GCA_046076185.1 bacterium
GGTTGCAGCCGGGCTGGGTGTCTGGCTCTACCAGAGAAACGGCGATGTTTATAATATTTTTCTACTTGGGCTAATTACCATGCAGAATTTTCAGATGCTGCAGTATCTTCATGCCCGGCACTCGCAATTCAACGACGAAGACGACCAATGGTGGCGTAGATAATTCTGGTTTTTGTTCCTGTTAGCCTAGACTATTACCCTGCCCGCATGAAAAATCAGCAAAATCAGTATTGACGGATTATTTTCAAACTGATAAATTTCGCATGCTCGTGAAATTATGGCTGAGGATAGCCATCGACTCACGATGCCGGTTTACAGGATGTTCGAACCGGCGGAAAGGATTCAGAAATGCAGAAACCTGTATGCATGACAACCGATTGGGGCGTTCGTTCCCGCACCGGAACGAATAACCTGTCTGTCGAATCCTCTTTTACAGGATCTCCAGGAAAGACCAGGATGGCTTCCATGGCGGTCGTTACAAGATCGACTTTTAAGTCCAACGATGATTCCAGAGGCGCTCAATCGCGCGGGCTGGCATCCGGCCTGATCAGCCGGTTCGCCTTCACGATTTCGGGCCTCATCATGGATGATCACGAGGGAAGAATCATGCACCGGATGCGACACAGCCTCACCTTCTCGTTGATTGCTCTTTTGATGTTTACCGCCGGCACTGTCCGTGCGGATCTGATCCAGCCAAACGCCGTGCGGTCATACCCAGACATTGCCGCCGACGTCAACGGTGTGGTCAATTACACGTATTCTAATGGCAGCGGCCTGTTCACAATGAAAAACACGCCGTTTCTGCTGGCCACTGGCCCTAATGCCGGTGATGAAGCTACAATTCTGCCCACAAGTGATGGCGTCCGTAGCCAATCGATTAGCGTTGCCCTTGATTCAACGGGCAAATTCGTGAGCAGCAGCCAAAATTCCTATCAGCTTTATGGCTCAACAACCGTTGGCGGCCAATCGTTCTCGGGACTTCTTCTGCAAGGCACCCCGACGGGTTTTGGCTCGCAGGATAACGGCCAGTTCGACGCCTTCGACCTGAGTGTTAAGGTCACTGGCGGTGCGCTGGCAAGTGCATTCGGTTCAAATGCCTATGTTCTTATTCGCCCCGAGCTGCAAAGCTCGTTCACCGGTGCGTTTGATTCTGCATTCTCTGCCCAGAAAGCAACCAGTAATACTCGTGGCAACTACAATCCAGTTCCTCCCGTTCCAGAACCAGCCACATGGATGATTCTGATCGGTGGT
>JBJTRR010000178.1:0-1120 GCA_046076185.1 bacterium
TTTTCAGTTCAGGCCGGCGGTTCTTCAGCTCCATCAGTTTATCAAAATTTTACCGATTTCGCAGGATCAGCCAGATGAGCAGCGGAAGAGGCTGGAGATCCGGTTTCTGAGAGAGATGCAGGCTGGGCGAAGCGTGCGGAACCCGAGCGTAACCCCGACGATTGACTATGGTCGCGACCAGTTACGTTTTTTTCTGGTGATGCCACGGCTGCGGGGGCCAAATTTTGAGAAACTGATGGAGCTGAAGAACCGCCGGCCTGAACTGAAAACAGTGCTGCGCATGGCCACGCATGTGAACGAGGGGTTGCGGGCCATTCATCAGGCGGGTCTGGTGCACCGCGACCTGAAACCTTCGAACATTCTTTACGATGGCTATAAACGCTGGATGATTCTGGACTTGGGGCTGGCCAAAGCCTTGGGCGACAGACAGAGCCTGACTAAGCCGGGCGTGATTCTGGGCACACTAGATTATGCCTCGCCCGAGCAGCTTAAGGATGCTTCGAAAGTTGACTGGCACGCTGATTACTATGCCCTGGGGTGCATTCTGTTCCATGCCCTGGTGGGCAGGGTGCCATTTGAAGGGGGCGATGCCGTCAGCAAGATTTATCGGCACCGGATCACGCCCGCCGAGCCGCTGGCGAGGCTCAGGCCTGATCTGGACATTCGATTGACAGGGCTGGTGGATGCCCTTCTTCGTAAAGAGCCTCATGAGCGGCCGGGTTATGAATCGACCAAAGCAACACTGGAAGATCTTTTGAAGGGGCAATCGGCTTCGAGCAGCGATAGCTTCCGGATGATCGAAACCCCGAATGAGCTAGACCATGTGCCCGATTCAAAAGAGCCCGGGCCGACAGTTGATGAAGTCGCGACCGAAAACAACCTTGATGAAGCAATGGCGGGTGACTGGCTTGAGCTGGCAACTGGCGAGGATTCGCTGGATGATGAAGTGGCCATCGATTGGGAAGAGAACGGGCCACGAAGCCGGCTGGTTCAGGCCCACAGCATCAAGCCGAGACGGCCGAAAAAGCCGGGCACCGGCTTGAAAATGGCCGTGAGTTATTCCATTTTAGCGATTTTACTGCTGAGTGTTCTGATCTTTCTCAGCAGTCTCGTTTCATTC
>JBJTRR010000179.1:0-4314 GCA_046076185.1 bacterium
CGGCACCGGCACCACCGGCGATGACACAACCAGCAAAGTGCTGCTGGGCCCCGAACGAAGGCTGAAGATGGATCAGGTCAGGGCCATTGGTTTTGCCAACCTTGACGGTAAGCCGGGGCAGGAGATGATGACAATCAACAACGCCACCGGCCGCGGCCATGTGCTGAAACTGGAGACCGTGGTCACGGCCACCAGCAACCCGGCACAGAACAGCGACCTGGCCAGCCGGTTTGGCGCCATTTTTGACTATAGCCTGCCCCCTTCCAGCGGCCTGACGCGGATCACCCAGACTGGCGACCTTGACGGCGACGGCTTGGCCGAAGTGGTGGTCACCGACCCTGACAACTCCCGGGCCCTGACCTTCCGGCGATCTGTCAAAAGCAGTGAAAGCCTTGATCTTTCTGTCGAATCGCCAAGCCTGATCGAAGTGCGATCCATGAAAGTCGCCGACCTTGATGGCGACAAAAAGGCCGAAGTCTATGTGCTTTCTTCCAAAGAGAAGCAGATCGGCCGGGGCGTCTGGCAGCAAAACCGGCTGAGCTTCCCTCGGGCTCTGCCTATCACCGGGGGCGAGCCTGTGGCCATGGAAGTGGCTGATATCGACGGCGACACCCGCCCCGAACTGATCTATGTAACCAAGTCAACCACGGCCGGCAAAGACCAGCTTCACCTGCATGCCCTGCGCTGCGATGCCAAAGGTGCTTTCTCCGCTACGGCCTGGCCGGGTGGCGTGGCCCAGGTTTCGCTGAAGGAAGGGCTGGGTAATCTTGAAGACCTGCAGGCAGTTGATGTTAACAACGACGGCCTTGACGATCTTCTGATACTCACAGGCTATGGCAACCCGGTGCTATACCTCAGCCGCAAGGCTGGCCCGCCGCAGGAACTGACAAACCTTGGCCCGCTGGCCTCGGCCAATCGTCGATCGGTGCGCAACATGAGTCTTGACGGCCAGAAGGTGCTGATGGTCGCCCAGAACAATTTTGTGCGGGTTGTCGGCCTCGACGCTGAAAACCGCTGGCAGATTCGCGACCAGTTCAATGCCTCGGGTGCGTCGGCTTCCATAGCGGGCGTTACCACTTTGAATCTTGACCAGAATGCCAAATCAGACCTGGCCATGTATGACCAGGACACCAAATCTATTGAGATACTGCTGAGAGACGACACCGGCACAAAATCAGCCGGTCTGGTTTCGCTGGGCAACCTTGAATTTCAGGGCCTCCGCTCGGTTGATCTGGGAGGCGACAGCCGCCCCGACCTGCTGATTGAAGCTTCAAACCGGTTCGCCACTCTGGTGCTGGGTGCCCGTGCATTTCAGGTCAAAACTCTGGCAAGCTATGAAGCCACCGACCGCCGCAGCCGGCTGGGCGATGTGGTCGCCGCCGACCTGGGCGGCCCTGCCAGCCAAGATATCGCGTGGGTTGATGTGGGCGATCATTCCATTCAGATCACTGCGGCTGATAACCCGGCTTCAGGCGAGATGCAACTGCGCCGGGCCATCAGCTACAAGGTGTTTGAAGAGAAGTCATTCCGCGACGTGCGAAGCCTGGGCGAGCCTCGCGATGTCTCAGCCGGCGATGTGGACGGCGACAAACTGGCCGATCTGGTGCTGATCGCCCACGACCGGATCATCATCTACCGGCAGGATAGCGGCACTTCGCCAGCCCCACCTGCAGCACGGCCCGCCGCAGCCGGCAACAACCCGGCACCGGCCCGTGTTTCCAGCCGGGCCGCACAGGGCACTGGCAGATAAAGGATTTTCCGAAGACCACCTGGCCTGACCCGTCTAGGGCTTTTTTATTGCAGGGAGTGTTCAGGCGGTGCATATTCTCTTTGTTCATCAGAACTTCCCGGCACAGTTCGGCCACATAGCCGCACAACTTGTGAAACGCGACGGCTGGCGTGCGACATTCGTATCGCAAACGGCTCCGCCGCAGGGCACCACACAGACAGCCGGCATTGAACGCATTGCCTACCAGCTTGCCGGCGGTGCCACCGATAAAAACCACTACTGTTCACGCACGTTTGAAAATGCCATCTGGCACACCCATGCCGTTTATGATGCCCTGGCAAGAAGGCCGGATATCAGGCCCGACCTGATCGTCGGCCACTCAGGCTTCGGCTCGACACTTTTCCTGCGGGAACTTTATCCTGATACACCCATCATCAACTATTTTGAATATTTTTATGCGACGCGCGATTCTGACATGGACTTTCGCACAGACTTCCCCAGCCTGCAGATTGACAGCCTGCGTGCCCGTGCCCGCAATGCCACCTTGCTGCTTGACCTTGACAACTGCACGGCCGGCTATTCACCCACCCGCTGGCAGCGAGACCGCCTGCCAAAGCTCTATCACGACAAAGTTTCAGTCTTTTTTGATGGTATTGATACCACCATCTGGCGCAAGCTTGAAAATCATCAGCGAGTGATTCAGCACCGGACAATTCACGACACAACAAAAGTCGTGACCTATGCCACGCGCGGCATGGAATCAATGCGCGGGTTTGACATCTTCATGAAGGCGGCAAATCTTGTTTCAAAGATGCGCAGCGATGTCATTTTCATTATCGCCGGGCAGGATCGGGTCTGCTATGGCGGCGACAACCGCTTCACGGGCGGCAGATCGTTTAAGGAATGGGTGCTTTCACAGGACGATTACGACCTCAGCCGATTCTGGTTCACCGGCCTGCTGCACCCCACGGAACTTGCCACCCTGTTTAACATCAGCGATGTGCATGTGTATCTGACAGTCCCCTTCGTGCTGAGCTGGTCGCTGGTTAACGCCATGGCCTGCGGGGCCACCATTCTGGCCTCTGACACCGCACCTGTGCTTGAAATGATCAGCCCCGGCGAAACCGGCCTGACACATGACTTTTTTGACCCGGAAGGCATGGCTCGCAAGATTTGTGCCGTGCTTGATAAGCCTGATGATTACCGGCATCTGGGTCAAAATGCCAGCCGGCTTGTGCACGAAAACTACAGCCTGGAATATTGCCTGCCTGAACTTCGCAACTTTTACGCCGAAGTTGCTTCAGGCGGATTGAATTCAGACGTTTGACAAGGCTACGCCCAACGGAACCCGAAAATGCTTGAACTGCTGAGCCAGCCGGAAACATACATCAGCCTGGCCACCCTCACCCTACTGGAAGTTGTCCTGGGTATCGACAACATTCTCCTGATCTCCATTCTTTCAAGCCGCCTGCCGCTTGAAAAACGAGATACAGCCCGCAGGCTGGGCCTTTCAGGGGCACTGGTTTCGCGTCTCATGCTGCTTTCCATGGTTTCGTGGATCGCCGGGCTGACAAAACCTCTGGTAGATATCGGTGAACTGGAAATCACGGGCAAATCGCTGCTTCTGCTGGTCGGCGGCCTCTTCCTGATCTGGAAGGCGACCAAAGAAATTCATGAAAAAATCGACCTGGGCATTGAGCTCGAACACCACGTGGAAAACGGCAAAAAGACAACCCTTTCCAAGGTGGTCTGGCAAATCATGCTGCTCGACGTGATTTTCTCGCTTGATTCTGTCGTTACGGCCGTTGGCATGGCCCGGGATATCAGCATCATGATTGCAGCCAATATTCTGGCCCTTGGCGTTATGCTGCTGGCCTCAAAACCCATTTCCGGGTTTGTTGAAAAATATCCCTCGGTCAAGATTCTTGCCCTCTCTTTCCTCCTCACGGTTGGCTGCGTGCTGGTGGCCGAAGCCTTTGAATTCCACATCCCCAAGGGCTACATCTATTTCGCCATGGGCTTCAGCCTCGTTGTCGAACTGCTCAATATCAAAATTGATCAGGTTGCCCGTGAACGAACCATGGCCCAAAAACCGGATCAATCCGATCCCATAACGTCAATCTGATCATCTGCATCACTTTTTTTCGAATGGGCAAACTTTTATAATCAGCTGGAATAAACCATCTGGTCTGCGCCCATTCGCCCGAGGCCCTGCGCCATGAACCCCAAACCTGATAAACCGCGAATCAATGGCGTCAATGGCAGCCATCACAAGCCGTTTGCAAAAAACGGGCTGGGTATCCCGCTGGGTTCAGGCGAATTTCAGTCCGGGCCGTCCATGATTCCCGACGAGCCTGCCGCCGAAGGCTCTCGCATGGAATGGGTGGAAAGTCTTGGGCTTTTTGTGCTGTTTGACACCCGGGTGCTGCAAAGGCAGAACCGTGAATTTTGTCTCCGCATGGTGGATTGCCTGGCCAGAAGCCGCAAGGCCAGGCTGACTCATGTCGATCTTGATCGCCATGAACTCGTCGTGCAATTTGCCGACCCCAACACCAGCCGGGCCACTGCCGCCGCCATTCTTGGTG
>JBJTRR010000180.1:0-2708 GCA_046076185.1 bacterium
CTGGATCCGCACAATTGGCAAGCGTCTGGTGAAGTTCGACTTCAAGGGCTTCAACATGAATGCCTTTAATGAAAAGCCAAACCCCTGGTGCAAAATTGGTGAAGGCACGGAAGACTGGCCTGATATCCTCACCGCACTGGCTGAAGTCGGCTATGAAGGCTTTACCACATCGGAAGTCGGTGGCGGCGGTCGAGAGGTGCTGACCGACGTTTATAACCGGATGAAGAAGGTGCTTGAAATCGCCTGACGGTTCAATTCAGGCCGGGTAGCCTTGGCTGCCCGGCGAAAAATTGAATTTTAAAAGGAAAAGTTAGTGACAACTGTCACTGGCTGCCGATTGATGGATACGTGTTGATGCGTTGAGGGTTCTTCTGCACTGCGGCTTTTGGGGTAAATCGCTATGTTTGTGATTGATGGCCACCATTCGCCCCTGATTCAGCACATCACTCGCCGCAGTTGCCTTCGTTCCTGTCTTTATGGCCTGGGCGGCCTGAGCCTGGCTGGCCTGTTGCGTGCCGAAGCAGCCGCCGGCAACAAAAGTTCGCGTAAGGCGGTGATCAACATCCATCTTGATGGCGGTCCGCCTCATCAGGACATGATTGACCTGAAGCCCGACGCACCTGCCGAGATTCGCGGCGAGTTTTCTCGCATACAGACCCGAATCCCCGGTTATTCCATTTGCGAACTTCTGCCCCAACTTGCCGCCAGGGCAGACAAAATCGCCTTTATCCGTTCACTTGTTGGCTCGGCTGACGCACACGATGCGTTCCAGGTGCAGTCGGGCTATGCAGAAAAAGATCTCAAGCCGATCGGTGGCCGCCCGGCCATGGGCTCGGTAGTCAGCCTGCTCCAGGGCAGTTCAGCCGATGAATCACCGGCTTTTGTTGACATGATGCAGGGCCGCCCGCTGGTTCGAAACAGTGCCCGTCCCGGTTTTCTTGGCCAGGCCTATAAACCATTCCGGCCCGATCTTTCCGCCATGTTTGCCCGCAAGCTTGAACCCGGCATGGTTAAAGAGCTAGAAGCCCGGGGTATGGATCACGCCACGCAACTCACTCTGCCAGATGGGCTTACTGCCGAACGCGCTTTTGGCCGCGACCGTTTACGCAGCACCATGGCAGCCATTCAGAAGTCGATCGACAGTGCCTCCAGCTCGGAATCGCTTGATGCCTTTAACCGGCAGGCGCTGCAGATGCTGACATCGGGCCGGTTTGCGAAGGCGATGGATCTTTCGCAGGAAAGCCCGGCTGTGCTGGGCCGATACACCATGAACAATGCGGCGAATCATCCACCAGTCGGCACCAGCGATGGCGCGGAAGCGACCAAAAAATTCCTTTTGGCCCGAAGGCTGGTTCAGGCAGGCGTGCGGGCCGTGAGCCTTTCTCTCAGCGATTTCGACACCCACAGCGACAACTTCCCTCGCATGCGGCGCGTTCTACCCATTCTTGACCACGGACTGGCCATGCTGATTGACGACCTCGACCAGCGAGATTTGCTGGATGATGTCTCGATCGTGGTCTGGGGTGAATTTGGCCGCACACCGAAAATTGCCAGTAAAAACGGTGGCCGCGACCACTGGCCTCGCGTTGGTATGGCCATGCTGGCCGGTGGCGGCATGAAGGTTGGGCAGGTGATCGGATCGACGGATAAAGACGCTGGCGCTGCAGCCTCAAGGCCAATTCATGTGCAGGAAGTTTTTGCAACGCTTTATCACAATCTGGGCATCGACCCGGAAACAACGATTCTGGAAGACCCGACAGGCCGTCCCCAGCCATTATTAACGAACATAAAGCCAATTGCTGAATTGATTTAAGCGTATTCAACCGGGTCTTTCGGGCTGACTGGCTTATATCGATAATGCGTGCTGAAAAATGAGAATAAAAAAACCAGCCCAACGAGGGACTGGTTCATGATTTCTGCTTCGTCGGAGGAGATCAACGGCAAAGTCAGACGCGGGTCGATTGACGGGCCTTACGAAGACGCTTCAGTTCTTCGCGGCGACGACGCTCACTTGGCTTTTCATAGTAGGTCTTACGGCGCATTTCTTTACGCAGACCACTTCTTTCGCAGAGCTTTCGGAAACGACGAACAGCTTCCTGAATGGACTCACCCGCTCGGACCCGCAGTTTAACCACAGACTCTCTCCTCTGAAAATCATATCTCGTATTGATTGCCACAACCGATTGGCCGTTCAGGCTGTGTCGCCTGCCAGAACCCAAAAACGGCAGTGACCCGATTTGGTTCGGCTATCGTGAACTAGCGATGTGCAAATAAGCGATATACTATTTGCCATTACGATAGATCGTCTAATGTATCATAAAATTTTACATGGTTCAAACGGAATTTACTGAAAAATTCTCAAACTGCCCTGAAAACCATTCAGAAATATTCTGGTGAAATTTGCCTTCACCGTATATATTTTCATAAAGAATGCCGCTGTGGCGGAACAGGCAGACGCTCCGGACTTAAAATCCGGTGAGGGTAATTCCTCGTGTGGGTTCGAGTCCCATCGGCGGTATTCTATCATAAACTTATTATAAACAATCACTTACAATATTGTACCAATCGACTATTCCTCTCGTCATTGGGCTCCATCATTAATTTTGAATCACTTTTTTCACTACACAGTCAGGGCAATACCTAGACAATCGATGAATTCGGTGTTAATATTTATTAAAGAATGAACTGAATTTGTATGGATGATAATC
>JBJTRR010000181.1:0-3467 GCA_046076185.1 bacterium
CACGACTGTCCAAAATCTGACGACCACGCACGGCGGCGATTTTCGTCGAATGATTGATCATCGATCTAAGATTCCAGAGGATTGATATTGAATGTCATACCGGCAAAATGCGACATGGCCGGGTGCAGATGCCGAAAAGCACTGCCCGGATCCTGACGCAACTTATATTCACAGATTCCTTGCCGAATTGTCCAGTACTCAGGCAGGGCAAATCATTTGCCCTGTGTGAACAGAATGGAAATTGAGAGGATTACCCTCTGATCACTCGAATGAATCGTCGGACAGGCCAGAGTGCGGCAGTAATCGGAGCCACGGCAATGCGTCCAGGCAGCCCCAGAAGGAACATGGCAGAAGTCAATACAACCCAGCCCGCCAGAAACATTCCTATGTAACGTACGGCAGTGAAGTTAAGGCCCTGGCTTTCCAGCCAGTTGCCCACGGCTGATTCAAGGCCGGAAACGGCCCCGCCACTCACAGCACTTGCCAGTTCGATGCCGGCAGAAGCAAACTGACGAACGGCATATTCTGTCGCCTGGCCGGCCATATCAACAAATTCTTCAGGTGCTGCAATGAAAACTGTCAAAATGCCAGCAGCTGCAAGTTTCTGTTTGTTCGGAAGGACTGATTCGGTAAAGAATTTCCAGCCAGGGCGACCAGTTTTCCGTAAAACGTTAACCGCCTGGGGGCCTTCAGTCGCCAGTACCTCGGCCACATCGTCGCCATAAACGGCTACAGCCGAAAGGCCATCGGCACCCATTTTTCTGATCATCGTATCAGCCTGCCCCGGAAAGCGGCGGGCGATTTTCTGGGCAGCTTCGCCCATTACTACAGCCAGTTTTTTTTCTGAAGGCGTCAAACGGGCAAAATCACGAGCCAGGTTTTCATCATTGCCAACAAGTCTGCTGAATCGGGCGTCAACCAGGCCGGCGGCCGGTTCTTCAGATTTTCGAGCCAAACCGGAAAGCTCGTCAGATCGGCGGGCGAGAATGCCCAGACCGTCATCTCCGAGTTCGGATGTTTCTCGATTAAATAGGCGGGCAGGGCGGCTTGATACCAGCTTCGGGTCAGCCTGACGCATCGAGGCCTGAATCACATCGTCGAGCCAGCTTAAGGAACCGGCGAGAGCCATTGTGCTTTGAAACAAAATGGCAATAGAAAAGATGAGAATCTTGTTATTCGAACGAATCCATATCGAATTTCGAGAAATCTTTTGAGTCATGTCTCGTTCAAAGCCTCCAGCTCAATTGTGCGGGCAATGCCTATTGTAAAGATTTGGTATGGGCAATTATTGGCTGATTTCGTTGTTTCGACGTGCAGCCAGATGTTCTTCCATTTTCCAATAAGCCGCCAGACCGACAGAAGCCTGGCCTGATTCGATGGCAAGATATTTCATGCCACGCTCGGGTGGAATCCTCATAATGAATTCACGCCCATTTTTCAGAAAGCGAATCGGCTCAAATTTGCTCAGAATTATGCCGGCACGCTTTGCAAGGGGTCGGGTCATTTCTTCGATTTGTCTCAGCTCAAATCGGTTCATCGCCCTGGGTAATTCTTTCATGATTTTACCCAGGCCACCTGCGTTTCTGATGGTCCACCAGCGCGACGCATTTCGAAGCGTCGCATCAGTCGTCTGCAATCCGGCTTTTGTGCTGAGTTCGGCTATGTTTTCAATGCCTTCACGCGCCGCAGTTCGACCAATTGATTTTACCTGACTTCTTGTCAGTTCAGAGGCAGCCACGCCTTCCGGCTGAATGGCTGCCAAACTCAGCAAATCAGCAGCAACAAAGGCCCCGTCAACCAGGGCCCAGGTCCATTCGCCGCTTGTTGGGCTATAACCCTTGCGCAAAATGTTGCCAAGATGCGTAAGGTCATACAGGGGAAGGAATTCAACGGCGGAGAGATCGCTCTTTTGCAGTGCAGCGACACGTTCCAGTCCATCGTCATGAATCATATGAATGGTAGCCTGACCGCTCTCGCCTGACAGGCTCATTACACCAAGTGCAAGAGATTCAAAGGTCGTTCGCGAAGTCTGTTCACGAAGCCTGGCAACCATTTCGGGGCTAAGGTCGGTTTGTGAAATAGGCCTGATGATCGAAGACCCATACTTACGGAGAATTTCTCGAAACTCGCTGTCGCTGGCATATTTCTCAAGCACAACCGCTGCCTGTACACCGTGTTCGGCCAGAGCGTCAACCGCTTTGCTGCGAAGGGTGCGATCGGAATAATCAGAATAGACAACCTCAGCTGAATCGGCCCCCGCTTTTTTGATCGCAGCTTCTCCTGCCGAACCAAATTCCAGAGTCAATTTCAAAGCGTTGGGGTGGTCTGCCATTTTCGAAAGCAGGCCGACCGCTGAAAGGTGTCGCAGGTGACCGGCCAGAGATTCGGGAGAGTGGGTTTCAAGATATTCCTGAGCATCTAAAGCAGATACATGCAAGGTGATTAATACGTCGTCAAGCAAATCAGAGGCATTAAGATGCTCGATCACATCACCAAAAAGTCCTGCAAGCAACAACCCTTCGGGACCTCTTTTCCGGAAAGCTTCAACAACCCATTTTGGATGTTTGAGCAGGATTTGTATCGACTTGTTCAGCGACCCGGGCCCTTCTCGAAGACTCACAACCTGAAGGGCAATGAATGCGTCACGCAGTTCTGTTTCAGAATTTGCAAACACATCTGCAAGTTCTGATAAAGCTTCGGGATCCGACATCATCAGCGGAAGAATTTCCGGCGATTTCTGAACCAATGCCCGCTGGCTTGGTGTCAATCGTTCCAGTTCAGAGATCCAAACAGCACGATCACCATCGTCAGCTCGTTTAAGCCCAAGGTATTCACGCCAGGTCAGTAAAATTCTGGCAGCCGCCTGATCGTCAACCAGTTCACACAGGCGGCGGAATTCGCGGGGGTGATTTTCGTAAAGATAAACGGCTTCAAGGTCAAGAGTGTCAAGAAGTTTCAGACCACGAAGGCCGTCAGTTTTTTCCAGGTTAACGGCTGTTTGTGCATATTTTTCGAGGACGCGTCGAATGAGTTCGCCTTCAAACTGGTTGTTTTCATAACGCTTTATTAAATCTTGTTTTGCAATTGAGAATGAATCTGCGCTGGCGACTACGGGCAATGGAAGTACGGATTTGGGCGTACGTGCCAGCTTCAGCATGACGGACAGGCCCAGCAAAAGCATGGTCAGGGCCAGAAATCGTCTTTTTGCCAGTGACATTCGGCTTCCCGTCTTGAAGTTGGGGCAGTTGTTCAACACCTGCTAAACTGCACTCTCATTTGGCCTTAGGTGGAATTAAACTGGTTTCTTGTCATACTGACATGTTCTATCAGATCAAGACTTGACAGATTAATCCATCGATATTGTTCCGTACCGCTTTGAACTCGTCAACCTAATCCTGATTTTCCAGTCAAATTAATGAAACGAAGATTCCGACTATTCAATTTGGATAACTTTCAAAACAATTATT
>JBJTRR010000182.1:0-3115 GCA_046076185.1 bacterium
GGTCCGGGTTCGTATCGACCGGGGGTATCTTCAGGATGTTCGACATTATTTTCTGGAGATCGCCACCAAGCGTCCCGCGTCAGAGATTGTGACGCAGATGCGGGCTTTACCATTTGAGCCGTATGCCCCGGTGCGTTATCAGCTCTTCCGGATCCTGGACGAGGTGAATCGGAAGCGGAAAGCCGCCGGTAAAGAGTTGGTACCAGAACGAGCCGTCAGAAAACTCAGAAGAATCTGTCGACCATTTGATGAGCCAGAGAGTGCAGACCAGAAGAAGCCCGAGGAAAAAAGCCAGGCCAGGGCCGCATGACGAGATTCCAGGACGTGTCGTGTCTTTGGGGAACCTCGCGGGTCATACTAAAAGGATGACCACAAAAAACAATCAGAAGCTGGCCTCGTTGGAGTCCTGAATCGTTTTGTAGATCCAGGTATGGGCCTGATCAACGACTTTCGCCAGTAAGAGCAGGTCGTCCTTGCCAAAGCTCGACGACTGCTGCCATTCACCGGCTCGAAGAACCTGGCCACCATCTTCAGAAAGATGATCGTCTTCCTTCCAGATCCGATCCACCGTGACATTGTACATCGTGCCCATCTGGGTTCGGTTCGCCCAGATGTTGGCCCGGATATTCCTGATCCGGATGGTTTTTACCGGTCGGTCTTTGGTCTCCGGTACAACTGGTGGGTTGGGAACTGGTTCTTGAGAGGCCGGAAGGCCTTTATTCAACTTCGTCGGCATGGGCATGTCCCACGCTCCTTTCGTGAAATGAGAAAAATTCAGGCAACCTCAATGAAAAGGAAGCCAACTGCCGAAAGCTTTCGGCGTGAAAAACCTTATGGTTCGACACGTCCCGAAACTCTCGATATCGGGATTTCTGCACTGGAAACCACCATAACGAAAGTCGGACGTTCTCCAACTACCCAAATAGCGATGAAAAGAACAGTAACCAGGAGAGAGGCTACTACAAAATACCACTGGAAATCAAAAGACATTTGAAAAAAGTCTGGCGATTCCTTTATGGCAACCTCATCCGATGCAATTGTTATTTAACGGCGAGCCCAACAGATGGTACCATCCATGTCGTTTTACTATGAACAGGATGACTGCCATGTGGATAACCAAAGCCCATTTCCTCTCCTACATCAACTGTTCCGCCATGTTCTGGTTTGAACGGAGACGGGAAAGGCAACCCCTCAGCTCTGCGGAAGAACTTCGCATCGCCGAAGGGCGAGAACTTGGTGAACGGGCCAGACTGCTGTTTCCCGGGGGTGTTCTCGTCAGGGAGCGAGAAATAAAAGCTGCTGCAAGACGCACCTATGAACTGTTATCAGACCCCGCCATTATGGTGATATTTGAGGCAACTTTTGTCGTGGGTAACTTTGTGACCCGGGCCGACATCATGGTTCGTGATGGAAACCGGGGCTGGAAGCTCATTGAAGTCAAATCCAGCCTCCACAAGGATAACCATATTGAAGAGGCTCATCTCCATGACCTGGCCTACACAACCATGGTGGTTCAGGACTCAGGTATCCTTCTGACAGATACCGAACTGATGAGAATCTCAAGTGACTGGCGACTGGGCCACGATGACCAGCTTCTCTTTCAACGGGTTGAATGCTCTGCACCTGTTTATGAGTTTGCGGGCAAGTTTCGAGAGCTTGCCCAGGAAGTCGCAGTTATCGACGGTTTATCGGAATCGCCTGAACCACGGCTTACAAAGGTTTGCCAGGAGTGCCCCTTCTTTGAAACGGAATGCCTGGGTAAGGGTGTTGAGCATCCCATCTTTGAAGTGCCTCGCCTGAGCGAAGTGCAGTTCAATCAACTGCATGCCCTGGGCGTGCTCGATGTCCGAGAGATTCCAGACGGGTTCCGGCTTACAGACAATCAAAGCCGTGTGGTCGATTGCATCAAGGATGGCACCATGCGTATCAACCGGCCAGCACTTGAATCTCGCTTAGACGAAGTCACCTGGCCCTGTTATTACCTGGATTTTGAGACCGCCAAATCCGCTATCCCCTTCTGGAATGATATTGCACCCCATGAACAGGTCCTGACTCAGTTCTCGCTTCATGTGGCTCATGGACCAGATTCTGAAGTGGAGCATTTCGAGTATCTCTCGCCGCACACTGAGGATTCAACCCGCGAGCTTTTGGATGCCCTCATCGATAACCTCGGCATCGAGGGCAGCATCGTTGTCTATTCCAGCTTCGAGAAGACGCAGCTCACCAAGCTGATATCTCGGTTCCCTGAAAAAATCAGTGCCATCGAGAGCATTCTGATGCGACTTTTTGACCTGGAGAAGGTTTTCAAGGATGCCGTTGGTCATCCCCAGTTCCGGGGCAGGACCAGTATCAAGAAGACTCTGCCGGCTCTTGTGCCTGAGATGACCTACGCCGGTCTGACGATCGGAAACGGTGAAACGGCTGTGGCTGCGTTCGTGAAGATGGCCAAAGGGCTCTGCTCAGACGACGAAATCCGTTCAGTCCGTAATGACCTGCTGCGGTACTGTCATCAGGACACTCTGGCGATGGTCAAACTGCATCGGGTGGTGATGGGCCTGGCTACTCTGCCAGTGAGTGAAATGGCCCGGGAAGCTGTGGTAACGGAGAATGGATAAGGGAGAGGCAGGCCGGTTTTTACGCCAGAGGCCCCTTCCCTTGTGATGTGCCGGTGAGCCATCACCGCACACATACCTTTCGTGGAACATCCGTGGAACACTTTTTATCCAGAGCGTTCTGGCATCACTGTCCCACCGGGAAAGTCCCTGTCTTTCCAAGATGTTGGCTCGCGGGTGGGACAGCAAAAACCTACTCCCGATGGAAATTCCCAAAAGCGTGGAACACTTTTGGGTTATAGGCTCACATCTTTACATACAGTGAAACCGGCCACCCCTCACCGACGACTTTATTTAGCTTTTGACAAAGATCTCAACTAACTTTGCCAGATAAAAAACCGGGCTCTATCAAAAAACTGATAGAGCCCAGTGCAGTTTACCAGTCTCAGCAACTTCAAGAGGCCATCGCCAGACGTATTTTCATCTGATCGATGGCCTGCTGAAGCGTATCGATAATCTCTTCATCAGAGATGCTTTCTTTTTGCCAGGTGATGGCGAGCTTG
>JBJTRR010000183.1:0-8729 GCA_046076185.1 bacterium
CGTCATTGGACGTTCAAAGTTATCATCGTCTATAACAGCTGTTCCCTTGAGCGTTTTCGTCACAGGCGAATCATGCGACACAATTGGATGTCTCGACAATACCGGTTTTTACCGAATAATTCTGTTCTCAATACCATGCGAAATCTTTCGTCGATTTCACTACTATTGTTGCTGGCATCCAGTGCCTCTGGCCAGTTCCAGACTGATCCGGCAGCTGCCAAACCGGCGGCACCCCCAGGCTCAAGCCCGCCGGCTTTCAAGGTGGAAACCGATCCATCCAAAGCCGTGAAGGAAGACCCGCCCACGGAAGCCGAGAAATTCATAGACGAGGCCGTGAAAAAAGTTAAGGCCCTGAAGGCCGTCTCGGCTGACATCACGCAGACGGCCGAAGTGCTTGGCCAGAAATTTGAACTGAAGGGTCAGTATCTTAAGGATGTCAACAACAAAGTTCGCCTGCAACTGACACTCAGTGGCCTGGAATCAGCCACTGGCACCATGCTGCAAGTGTGTGATGGTGTTGAGCTTTGGGATGTTCAGCAGGTGATCGATAGCCAGTCGTATCGGAAGCGGAAGATCAGCGAGATCATGACCCTGCTGAACGACCCGCGGATGGACGCGACACTTCGTGAGCAAATCATTGCGCAGCTTGGCTTTGCCGGCCCTGATGCCCTGCTGACCGGGCTTCGGAAGTCGATCAAATTCGACAACATGAGCGAAGACACGCTTGACGGCCAGAAAGTCATCGTGGTGCAGGGCGAATGGAAAGATCGCTCGGCCCTGGTGGCCCCCGGTCAGGCTCCGTTGCCCATGAATGCCCCTCTCCCGGCCTATGTGCCTTCCATCGTCCGGGCCTGGATTGGTAAGGATAACGGCTGGCCCTATCAGATTCGGCTTGTGGGGCGTGCCCCTTCTGAAATCAATGTGAACCAGGCCCTGATCGGCCCCGATGGTCGCCCGGTTCGCCGCCCGGCCGCCGGGCCCAAAGTGGTTCCTTCAGCCATTACTCTGGCTTACTCGAACGTGAAGCTGAACCCGACCCTGAAGCCTGAACAGTTTGCCTTCACGGCCCCGCCATCCATGGCCAACCAGGTGGCTGATGATACCCAGGTGCTGGTGACCCAGCTCACCAAATTTCTGGAAGATGCCGAAGCCCGCAAGCGTGCCGCCGGCCTGGGCGATTCATCGCTGAAGCAATCGATTCCGATTCCCAAGCCCGCGCAGTCAGCAACCGAAGCGCCCGCCCCATTGCCACCCGCAGGCGCACCCGACACCAAGGCCGCACTGCCAACACCGGCTGCCACACCCAAGCCAAAGCCCTGACAACACTTAACGTGGAAAACGTGAAAAATGCGGGACAGGTTAAACCTGTTTCGTTTTATTTTGCCCTCGAAAATTCACCCCACATCAAATTGAATCTGGCAAAATCATGGATCTTCAACCAACAGAACCCGGCAGCCCGGTTGAAAATACTCTGGAACCTCAGTCTGAACCAGAAGTTAAGCCGCCACGGGCAACGAAGCCGGCCTTTGTTCCGCTGATGGCCGGCAGCAAAACCAGGGTGATCGGCCTTGATGCCGTTCGCGGCTTCGCACTGCTTGGTATTCTGATGCTGAATATTGTTGACTTTGCCTGGCCGAACCAGGCTTATGACTCGGTGCGGGCCCTTTATTATGTGCCTGAAAGTATCGGTGCGATACCCGACCGCAAGGCGGAAGAGAAAGCTGCCGAAAAGGATAAGAAAAAGGACGAATGGAAATGGCTGGAAGCCCCAAAGCCTGATTTGAAAGGGGTTTACCCGAATGGTGAACTGCGCGTGGCAGCGGTTGACTCAGAATTCGACATTGTTGAGTGGGCCTGGGCTAATGTCTTCTTTGCCAACAAGATGCGCACGCTCTTCTGCATTATGTTTGGTGCCGGAATCGTCTATCTGACTGATCGTATTAAAACCCCAACCTGGCGGCATGTCTGGCTTTATTATCGCCGCATGCTTATTTTGCTGCTGATTGGTGCCGTGCATGGCTATCTGATATGGCATGGCGATATTCTTTTCATGTATGCCGCGGTCGGGCTTTATCTTTATCCATTTAAAAGACTTGGGGCAAGTAAACTTGCATGGATAGCGGTGAGTTTTTTCGCCTTTTTCGTTAGCCTGATGTGGGTCGGTGCGGGGGTTTTCCATCACATTCAGGTGCAGGGGAAGACGCTGGAAAAGCGGGTTTTGACCAATGCTGGTAAAGTATTGGAAAATAAGGGTATAAGTGATCAATCTGGATCAGACTATCTGACCGAAAGACGGAGTGCCCGCATAGCCGAGATTGATCGTCTGGAACTGGTTCAGCGATGGACATTACAGGCTTACCTATCAATCAGCCAGCGTGATCAGGCACAGCAACCCGAGGAACTGACACGAGACATAAGGCTCTACAGAAACGGAAGTTACTTCAGCCAGATCAAAGACCGTGCAGGTGATATGATCTGGGTGCATCTGGGGACACTGACCCCGTTGAGTCTTTTATTATTTGGTTGGCTGATGATTCTGGGGATGAGTCTGGCCAAAACCGGATTTTTCGCAGGTGACTGGCCTGAAACGACTTACCAACGGCTTGCGTTTCGACTTGTGCCCCTTGGCTGGCTGATTGAGGCAGGCCTGACTTTCAATCGCACCATTGCCGAGCGAGACAACATATTATCTCTGACAGTCCTCATGCCGCTGCAGCAGGCCGTGATTCCGATGATTTCGCTCGGTTATGCTGCGGCGATCATCCTGGCGATTCGCAAGGGCCGGTTTGCCGGGTTTACCGACCGGCTTGCAAGTGTTGGCCGCATGGCACTTTCGAACTATCTTGCCCAGTCGCTCATCTGCACATTCCTGTTCTACTCCATCGGGTTTGGGCTGTTTGGTTCGGTGCGTCGTGTCTGGCTCGTGCTGGTTGTGCTAAGTGTATGGCTGATAGAGCTTTGGTGGAGCCCCTTATGGCTGGCCGGGCATTCGTTTGGGCCTGTGGAATGGGTGTGGCGAAGCCTGGCGTATCTCAGGGTGCAGCCCTGGAGAAAAAAAGCCGCTGAAGAACCAAATGCAGCGTAGATGATGGTTTAAAGCGGCTGGACTTGAAATTTTTGGTCGGGTCGGCTATTTTATGATCATCAACATGTCCGAAATAATGTGTTGGCGGTGTCAGGTTCTGGTGAACCAGCCTGACTTCCAGGTCGCCGGTTTGCGAGATTTTCTCAGCGTTTCCGGCCCGTTGAAGCACCTGCAGATGCCGTCGCCGACAGGTTGAAACCACTGAACCTGCTGACAGGATCAACAGATGTACGCAATTTTTGAAGATGGTAGCCACCAGTATCGCGTGGCTGTAGGCGACGAGCTGGTTGTAGATTTTCGCGAAGGCGAGCCTGATTCTGAACTTAAGTTCGAAAAAGTGCTGCTTGTCTCTGGCGAAGGCGACACCAAAATTGGCAAGCCGACCCTGAGCGGTGCAACCGTCTCAGCCTCAATCGTCCGCCAGTTCAAGGATAAAAAGATCATTATCCAGAAGTTCCGTCGCCGCAAGAACCATCGCAAGCGAACGGCCCACCGCCAGCCTCTCACGGCGATCCGCGTCACGGCGATTAACGTCTGACCCCGTTTTTACTGCAACCAGGCAAGCCCAACCGGCGTTGATACGCCGGTTTTTTTATTTCCAGTTTTACTTCCATTTTGCCTTAAATATCAGTGGCTCAAGCCGTTGGGATAGTGTTCACCTGTTCTGGTGTAAAAAAATACAGTTTATCAATTGACAGCCCGATAAAAGGGTGACAGAATATGTGTAAACGTGTTCAGTGCCACCATGTCGCCGGAGGATATTCAGATGAAAACCAAAATGTTTAACCAGAAATTTTCTGGAAATTTGGACGAGCTTGGTCCATTTCTATAAGATTCACCGGATATTCATGTTGTAGCGATTATAATATTCTGTCTTGAATCGTAGTTCGGTGAGTCTAAGATATGAGGACGATTCGGAGTTTGCCGAAAGGAGTGTGCAAACTTCGTGAAGATTTCTTAAACTGTGGCATCGCTACAATAGGAATATCTTTCCGGTTCGTTGAATGGATTCAGTGTCTGGCCGGTTTCACCGGCGACCGGTTTCGCTATGATCTGAAGACGGAAGTTCGACATCGAAGTTTCTGGGGTTATGATTGCGTGGTATCGGGAACTCATGGATTTTTGAGGATGTCCCGATTTCAGGCCCGCGGATGCGGTTGAACCTGATGGTTTGGGTTCCGCTCCGGAAACTTTGGAATTTCCACCGAGACTAAGGACTGTTCGGAGAACCTCTGATGGCAAGCGTGGACGACAAGAAGGCAACGGTGAATTCTCGATCGGGCCGACCGGGACTTCAATTCGCACGAATTTTTACCAAAGCTGGGATCGATCCTTTTTCAACGGTTCAGTGGGAAACCCGGACTGCGGCGATCAAGGACGAGAAGGGCAGCGTCATTTTTGAACAGACGGACTGCGAATTCCCGGTGACATGGAGTCAGTTGGCCACGAATGTCGTTGCCAGCAAATATTTTTACGGCGAGAATGGCACCGCCGAGCGAGAAAAAAGCGTTCGTCAGCTTGTTCATCGTGTTTCACGCACCATGACTGACTGGGGTGTGGAAGACGGCTATTTTGCCTCTGAAGCCGATGCCCAGATCTTCTACGATGAACTGACATACCTGCTTGTTCATCAATACGCCTCATTCAATTCACCGGTCTGGTTCAATGTTGGTCTTTATGACCAATATGGCATTGAAGGCCCTGCCAACAACTGGCGATGGGACGAAGAGACCCGCACCGTTGTCACCGCCGATAACGCCTACAAATATCCACAGGGCTCGGCCTGCTTCATCCAGAGCGTTTCCGACGACATGAACGACATCATGCGTCTGGCGACGAGCGAAGCCATGCTTTTCAAGTATGGTTCAGGCACCGGCACCGACCTTTCAACGCTGCGTTCAAGCCGTGAAAAGCTCTCGGGTGGTGGTCGCCCCTCGGGCCCGGTTAGCTTCATGAAGGTCTATGACGCGATCGCCTCGGTCATCAAGTCAGGCGGCAAGACCCGCCGCGCTGCCAAAATGCAGACGCTGAAGGTCTGGCACCCTGACATCATGGATTTCATCCAGTGCAAAACCAAGGAAGAGCGTAAGGCCCACGCCCTGATTCGCCAGGGCTACGACGCCAACTTCAATGGCGATGCCTACAGCTCGGTTGCCTTCCAGAACGCCAACCTTACGGTTCGTGCCACCGATGGCTTCCTGCGGGCGGTTGAGAATGACGAGTCGTGGACAACCCGCGCCGTGACCACCGGCAAGCCAGTGGAAACGATGAAGGCCAACGAAGTGATGCAGGCCATTGCTGAGGGAACCTGGCAGTGCGGCGACCCCGGCATGCAGTATGAAGACACGATTCAGCGGTGGCACACGTGCTCGAACACCGCACCGATCAACTCTTCCAACCCCTGTTCGGAATTCATGTTCCTTGACGACACGGCCTGTAATCTGGCCAGCCTGAACCTCATGAAGTTCCGCCTGGAAGATGGCACGTTTGACGCAGAACGCTTCCGTTCGGCCTGCCGTGTCTTCATCACCGCGCAGGAAATTCTGGTTGACCGGGCCAGTTATCCAACCGATCGCATCGCCCTGAACAGCCACAAGTTCCGCCCGCTGGGCCTGGGCTTTGCCAACCTTGGCAGCCTGATCATGGCTTCGGGCCGCCCGTATGATTCTGACGAAGGCCGCGACCTTGCCGGCGCGATCACTTCAATCATGCACGGCGAAGCCTATCGCACTTCAGCCGAAATCGCCGGCATTGTCGGCACGTTTGATGGCTATGCCCTGAACCGCGAACCCATGGCCCGCGTGATGCAACTTCACCACGACGCCGTTGAGAATATCGGCCCGAGCTGCCCCAGGAACCTGCTGAATGTGGCCCGCAAGCTTTGGGATGAAGTTCTTGATCTGGGTCGCCGCAATGGCTTCCGCAACAGTCAGGTGACGGTGCTGGCCCCGACCGGCACGATTGCCTTCATGATGGACTGCGACACCACGGGCGTTGAGCCTGACATTGCTCTGGTGAAATACAAGAGCCTGGCAGGCCGCGGCATGCTCAAGATTGTCAACCGCACGGTGCCGATGGCCCTTCGCACCCTTGGCTATGATGAACCAACAGTCGAAAAGATTGTTGATTACATTGACAAGAACGACACGATTGAAGGCCCCTCAGGCCTGAAGCCCGAGCATCTGCCGGTGTTCGACTGTTCCTTCCCGCCCGCCGGCGGTGGCCGGTCGATTCACTACCGTGGCCATGTCAAGATGATGGCCGCAGTGCAGCCGTTCCTTTCGGGTGCCATTTCGAAGACCGTCAACATGCCTAACGATGCGAATGTCACCGACATTCGCAACGCTTATCTTGAAGGCTGGAAGATGGGCCTGAAGGCACTGGCCATCTATCGCGACGGTTCCAAGGGCAGCCAGCCGGTTTCCACGTCGAAGGATGATTCCAAGACGGAAGTCAAGGCTGAAGCGGCCACGGTTGTTGCCCCGGCACCCACGCCGGCACCGGTCGTTTCGCCACAGACACTGGCTTCGCCTCAGCCACGACGCATCCGTCTGCCTGACACGCGTCAGAGCATGACACACAAGTTCGACATTCAGGGCCATGAAGGTTATATCACTGTTGGCTTCTTTGAAAATGGCCAGCCGGGCGAGCTTTTCATCACCATGGCCAAAGAAGGCTCGACCGTTGGCGGCCTGATGGATGTCATTGGCACGCTGGTTTCGATGGGTCTTCAATACGGCGTGCCGCTTGAAGTCTTCATCAAGAAGTTTGCACACGGCCGCTACGAGCCTTCCGGCTTCACCCGCAACCCTGATATTCCGATCGCTAAGAGTATCACCGACTACATCTTCCGCTGGCTCGGCATTCAGTTCATTCCTGGATATCGTGAGGCCAACACGCCCCTGCGTGAACAGCCGGCCGAAGCTGCCATCGAACCAAGCACCAATGCCCCCAAGGCAGCCCCGGTTGCCATGGCACCCGCCCCGGTTCCGGCTCCGCCCATACCTGCCCCGGTTTCAGGCGGTTCTGTTGAATCGGCCAGCAGCCGTCTGGAAATTGTCGGTACCTCGGCACAGCAGGAGCAATTTGCCAACTTCCAGAGCGATGCCCCTGCCTGCGACTGCTGCGGCAGCCTGACTGTTCGATGCGGCACCTGCTACCGCTGCTTTAACTGCGGCAACTCAATGGGCTGTGGTTGATCCATCTCCCCTGAGCTAATACCCATCCAAAACCCCTGGGCTTAATGTTCAGGGGTTTTTTGTTGACCAGGCGGGTTATACCGTTGAAAATGCAGTGAATCGTCATCGCCAAAAATTTGCGAGAGAGAAGATGCTCAATCCATTCCGTCTGGTTTCTGTCTTCGTCATTCTGGCTGCCATTAACATCGGCTCTGCCGCTGAGCAGGCGCCAAAGACGAATATCCTCGTCCTGATTGCCGACGACTGGGGATGGCCACATGCCTCGATTTTCAACGAGCCAGAGCTGAAAACGCCGGTTTTTGACCGTGTTGCCCGCGAGGGCCTGCTGTTTCAAAATGCCTTTGCATCGGCTCCTTCCTGCACCGCATCGCGTGGCGCACTTCTTACCGGGCAGTATCACTGGCGACTGGAAGAGGGTGCGAACCTGCACTCAATTCTCAAAAGTAAATTTCCGGTTTACACCGACTTGCTTGCCAGTAAGGGTTTTCATGTCGGTTTCACACGTAAGGGCTGGGCACCTGGCAGAGAGAACCTGGGTGGCCGCACACAAAACCCGGCCGGCAAGCGATATGCCGACTTTGACACCTTCATGGCCCAGCGGCCGGCGGGCCAGCCGTTTTGCTTCTGGTTCGGCAGTGTTGACCCACACCGGGGATACGACCGCGATGCCGGTATCAGGGCCGGCAAAGACCCGGCCAAAGTGCGATTGCCGCAAGAGCTGCCTGATAACGATGTGACCCGCCGCGACATGCTTGACTATTTCACGGAAATTGAACGCTTTGACAGGGAAGTGGGCGAAATTCTGGCCAAACTCGAAAAATCGGGCGAGCTTGATCGGACGCTTGTCGTAATAACGGCCGATAATGGTCGCCCTTTCCCCCGTGGGAAGGCCACCGTTTATGATGCCGGCACGCATGTACCGCTGGCAATTCGCTGGCCAGGCGGTATCAAAAACCCGGGCCGCACGATTGATGACTTTGTCAGCCTGACCGACCTGGCCCCGACATTTCTGGACATTCTGGGCATGGAAGGCCTGCCTGATCGAACCGGCCGCACGCTTCGCCCCGTGTTTGAAAGCCAGGCATCAGGTCAGGTGGAAAAAGTTCGCGACCATGTGCTGACGGGCATGGAGCGGCACACCGCCTGTCGCGACGTCGGCCCGAACCTGCCCCGGGGCGGCTACCCCATGCGTGCCCTGCGGACTCATGATTTTCTGCTGATTCACAATTTTGAAAGTGGCCGGTGGCCCATGGGCGACTGGCTTGCTCTGGAAAAGCCACGGGAAGAGTGGCCAACATTTCAGCAACTATCCAATAACACGCATCTGACATTTGGCGATTGTGATGCCGGGCCTTCCAAGGCCTGGCTGGTTCTGAACCGGGAGAAGGCCGGGCGTGAATTTCAGCTGGCGTTTGGCAAAAGGCCTGAATTTGAGCTTTATGACC
>JBJTRR010000184.1:0-4313 GCA_046076185.1 bacterium
GGCCATTTCTGCCGGGCAGCATCAGGTCAAGCAAAATCAGATCCGGCACAATCGACATGGCCAGTTTCAGGCCTTCTGCACCATCGCGGGCCGACGAAGTCTCAAAACCTTCCCTGGCCAGGTTAATCTGAAGGATTTCAACCAGCGGCCGTTCGTCTTCAATAATCAGGATTCGCGGGTTTGCCATTGTGAATCATCCCTGGGCCGCTTAAAGACTCGTTTCATCCTGATATTATCAAGAAAATTGGGTGGATAAGGTTGAAGAATCCGTGAAGATTTCGAGATGATCTGTTTTTTGCCCACCTGACCGTCTCCGGCCGAACATTTTCTGGTTCATTTACACCTGGCAAAAAATTTCTGCATCAAGGCATTAAATTCTTCCGGCCGGTCTTCGTGCGGCAGGTGCCCCGCACCATCCCAGATGATCAATTCCGATCCAGGAATGGCGCGGGCCATAGCTTCGCCAGCCCGAACCGGAATGACGTTGTCAGCCTTGCCCCAAAGCACCACCACCGGGCAGGCAAGCTCTTTCAGTGATTTTGGTTTGGTGTCGTCGGCCTGCGGGCTCATCATGCTCAGCAGGGCTTCGGGTGCCCCTTCGATTGTCGTCGGAATGTAATAGGCGTCAATCATTTCCTGCGTTACGGGCTCATGGCCTTCATAAACGGAAGCCAGCATGCCGCGAATCCGCTCGCGGGTTATCATCGTTCGTACAAGGGCTACCGCCAGAGGTGAATTCGGCCCACCCCGAAATCGACCGGCATCGACCCCGGCACCTTCAAAATCAAGCCTTGAATACGGGCTCGCCGCATCAACCAGCATCAGCCCTGAAACCCGCCCCGGGTTTTCAAGGGCCAGGCGTGCGGCAATCGCCCCGCCCATTGAATTTCCGGCCACCACAGCCCTCTTGATCTTCAGGGCGTCCATTACGGCCAGAACATGTTTTACATAAGCCTTTTCAGAATATTGCCCGTCTTTGGGCTTTTCTGTCAGGCCAAAGCCCTTGATGTCAATAGCCGTGACACGTGTCGCTTTGGCCAGCTCGTCCAGGTTCTTCCGCCAGGTGTAAGTGCTTGAACCAAAGCCATGCAGCAGCAGAATTTCAGGCTTCTCGCCAGCCTGCCCCTTCTGCACGAAATAGGTCTTGATTCCTCCTGCGTCAACAAGTCTCTCGGCAGGCACAACATCCGTCAGCTTTTTCAGTTTTTCCACCTTCGCCACGGCCGGTTTGGCAGGGGGGGGCTCATCCTGCGCTGCCAGCAAGGCCGATGTTTGAAACAGGAAAACCAAGGCAAATGTGTGGCATGATTTCATAAAACACTTCCTGATTCCATTTCATGCAATGCGGCAAAAGGGGCTTTTCATCGAACTTCGGTATGACTTTCCATCAGGCTGAGGCCGCTGGCAACAGCCTTGGGGCCACCACAACGGGCAAGGTTACTCGGAAGGTTGAGCCGAAGCCTTCACGGCTTTCGACCCCCAATTCGCCGCCGGTTGACTGCACGATATGTTTTACGATAGCCAGACCGAGCCCCGTGCCTCCCATGTCTCGGCTGCGTGCTTTGTCCACCCTGTAAAACCGTTCAAAGACTTTCTCAAGATCGTCTTTGGGTATGCCAATGCCCGAGTCAATCACCTTCACTTCCAGCCACTCAGGCGAGGTCAGCTCGGCCCGAACCGCCACCTGGCCACCGGCCTGTGTGAATTTCAGGGCGTTGCCAATCAGGTTGTCAAGCACTTGTCTGATGGCTTCTTCGGCGGCGTTAACCAGCAGGCCTGAAGGCAGATTCTGCAGATCAAGCACCAGTTCAATATCCCTCAGAGAGGCTTTGTCCTGATAACTGGCCACGCGTGTGCGAAGCTGCGGCTCAATCGCCGACGACGTCTGTCGATAGACTTCCTGGCCTGATTCCAGCCTTGAAAGTGACAGCATATCGGCCACCAGGTCGATCAGCCGCTGTGTCTGCTCTTCAATCCGGGTCACAAATTCACGATTCTGTGCCGGGTCATCCAGGGCCCAGTCAAGAAGGCTTTCAGCATAGAGTTTGATTGATGTCAAAGGCGTTTTCAGCTCGTGCGAGGCATTCGTCACAAAGTCTTGCCGCATTCGCTCAAGGTGCCGCAGTTCGGTCACGTCCTGTACCACCAGCACTGCGCCAGCGGCGGCAGGTTCGTCGCTGCCCGGTGGCACGGTAAATCGCCTTAGAATGGGCGCTATACGCACATCAACCGTGCGGGAAATGGGCCGGCCGACGCCATCGCGTGTGGTGACAACAATTTCGGCTTCCTCAGAATCGGCCTGTTGCACAGAATGGGCTGCAAATTCAAGCAGCTTCGAGTTTCGAATCACCTCAGGAAGCAATTTGCCAAGGCTGTTTTTGTCAATGCCCAGAAGCGGCTGGGCCGCCGGGTTGGCCAGAATCACCCGCAATCGCGAATCAATCGCCACCACGCCTTCCGTCATCGATTCAAGCACAATCCGAAGCTGCCTCATCTGCCGCCGCGCCTCGGCATTTTCCGTTCTCAGAAGCGGCAGCCAGTGGTCAAGCAAACCTGCCAGTTTATCCGTCAACCGGGCATCGCGAAATGATCGGATTGGCTTCTCGCTGAAGAGATTTTCAAGGTTAAATTCAGTGATCCGCGCCAGCTCGGCCAGCTCTCGCCGCTGGCTTCGTCTGGTCAGAAACCAAGCCATGCACATGCATGCCACGCCCAGCATCAGGCCGGCAATAAAATCCTGGTTTTTCAGGTCAAGCCATTGCATCGGTGTCGTTCACCCATCTTCTTCCCCGGTCAAACTTTCTTCAATTATATCATCCTTACACCTGAAAAATATGATATTTTTATGAAGAGGCAGAATCGTTGCCCGCCTTCATGATTTTTACCCTGCATCGGCCGCCATCTGACCCGGGGGAGCCCTGCTTGCCACGCCCTTCGCCCCAGCCCGAAAATCCCGTCATCATTTTCGACGGCCACTGCGGCCTGTGCGATCGCACTGTCAGCCATATCCTTCGACACGATCATCGCGGCCGTATCCGTTTCGCAGCCAATTCGTCCGAAGTCGCCCGGCAATTGTTGTCGCAGCACGGCATCCCCACCGATCCGCCGCCTGACTCTGTTGTCTATATCACTGGCGGCCGGGCCTGGCAAAAATCTTCTGCCGTGCTGAAAATCGCCGGCGAACTTGGCGGCCTTTACTGGCTGTTTCTTCCCGGCTGGCTTGTGCCGCGATTCGTTCGAGACACCGCTTATAACCTCATCGCCCGCAACCGTTACCGCCTGATGGCCCGAAAAGAAACCTGCCGCCTGCCCACGCCTGGGGAACGGGCCCGCTTTCTTGACCAGTAATTTGCCGGCTACAGGTCGAAAAATTATCGCCCGGCATATTTCATTCCGTCTGCCTCACTGATATACTTCTGTTCATACAATCAACAGTTTTACGCCTGATCCTGAAGGGCCCGCCGTTTCGGGCCATTCCGCCGAAAGCCACGCCCATGCTTGCGAAATTACATTCATTCACGCTGGTGGGCATCGACGCCGAAGCCGTTGATGTTGAGGTGGATATCGCCCTGGCCCCCACGCCTTCCATCGTGCTTGTCGGCCTGGCGGAAACGGCCGTTCGCGAAAGCACCCACCGTGTTGAGCGGGCCATCATCAATTCCGGCTACCTCAAGCCGCCCGACCGAATCGTGATCAACCTGGCCCCGGCCGACCTGCGCAAGGACGCAGGCGGCTTCGACCTGCCCATCGCCCTGGGCATTCTGGCGGCCAGCGGGCAGTTTTCACTGGAACGACGCGGCAAGATCGCCGTTGTTGGCGAGCTTTCGCTCGACGGTGAAACCCGGCCTGTCAAAGGCGCCCTGGCCATGGCCCTTTCTGCGGCTGCACAAGGCTGCGAGGCCCTTCTGGTGCCCTCGGCCAATGCCCATGAAGCCGCCGTGGTTGACCATATTCCCATCATTCCCATCACCAGCCTGTCTGAGGCTGTCGCCTTTCTCTCGCGGCGCATTGAGATTGAACCGACATCTGTCGATATCGCCCGCCTTTTTGACACTCTCAGCAAATTTGAAGAAGATTTTTCGGATGTCAAAGGGCAGGACTACGCCAAGCGTGCCCTGGTGATCTCGGCCGCCGGTGGCCACAATGTGCTCATGATCGGCCCGCCCGGCACCGGCAAAACCCTGCTTGCCCGCCGCCTGCCCACCATTCTGCCCTCGCTGGAATCGGCCGAAAGCCTGGAAACCACGCGAATTTACAGCGCAATGGGCCTGCTCAAAAACGGCCAGCCACTGCTGGCCACCCGGCCTTTCCGG
>JBJTRR010000185.1:0-17235 GCA_046076185.1 bacterium
ACATCCTGCTTGTAAGGCAGGCGCTCTAACCAGCTGAGCTAACCGCCCATCGTTCAAATAATATATCATTTGCCAGGCTGTTTTTCAATTCACAAACCTGGCAGAAATGAAATCACCTTAAGATTGATCAGTGAGATGGCGGTATGATTGACGGTAGTTCCAGTCGCTGATTCGATTGATCCTTGAGCATCTGATGCTTGGCCTGGGTCGTTTGCGAAAGGCCGTGGATTTTGATGAAACCCTGGGCGGCAGATGAGTCGTATTGGTCGCCTTCTTCATAGGTTGCAAGTTCGTGACGGTATAGCGAATTTTCGCTCTTCCGGCCAGTGATCATGCAGTGCCCCTTGAAGAGCTTCACTCTGGCAACGCCGCTGACATATCGCTGATTCGATGCCACGAAGGCCATCAGATCCTGGTGGAAGGCCGAGAACCAGAGACCATTGTAAATGAGGTCAGAGTAAGCCTGGCTCACAAAATTTCGGAAGCGAAGGGCATCTTTCGAAAGTGTCAGGAATTCCACTTCGCGATGTGCTTCGTGAAGCACAATTGCTGCGGGCGCTTCGTAAATTTCGCGGCTCTTGATGCCCACGAGACGGTTTTCAATGTGGTCGATCCGGCCAACACCGTGCCTTCCTGCGATCTGGTTGAGTTCTTCTATGATTGAAACAGCGTCTTTTTCAACGCCATTCAACGAGATTGGGCGGCCTTTATCAAAGCCGATTTCAACTTCTTCTGGCTCGTTGGGCGAGGTGCGCGGGTCGGCTGTCCATTGAAAGGCATCAGCAGGTGGCTCAACCCATGGGTCTTCCAGAATGCCAGCTTCGATTGAGCGGCCCCAGAGATTCTGGTCGGTGGAATAGATAGACTTTTTGGTCGCTTCCACTTCAATTTTGTGCTTGGCGGCATATTCCAGCTCCTGTGTGCGGGTCCATTTCCATTCACGCACAGGGGCTATAATCTGGAGCTTGGGGTCGAGAGTCTGAAAGGTCACGTCGAAACGGACCTGGTCGTTGCCCTTGCCCGTGCAGCCGTGAGAGACGGCCGATGCACCCTTTTCCTGGGCCAGGAGGACCATTCGCTGGGCGATCAGGGGGCGACCAAGGGCGGTGGCCAGCGGGTACTTGCCTTCATAAAGGGCACCGGCCATCAGCGACGGGATGCAAAAATAATCGGTAAACAGGGCACGAAGGTCTTCGGCAACGGCATCAACAGCTCCTGTTCGCAGAGCTTTCTGACGAATGGCTTCAATATCCTGCCCCTGCCCCAGGTCGCAGGTATAGCAGATGACGTCCATGTCGTAGGTTTCGTTGATCCACTTAACGGCTACTGAGGTGTCAAGGCCGCCAGAATAGGCCAGGATGACTTTTTTGCGTGACATTGGCTTTGCTCTCTGAATTTGGTTTGAAGGAAAAGGGGCAAAATCGGGTCAGGTCAGATTAAAGGCAGATTTCAGGGCTGTTTCGCCTTTTCTGCCAAGGGAAACTTCGGTGGCCACATTAATCCGCACTTCGCTGGTGTTGATCATGGATATGTTGATCTGGCTGGCAGCCAGGGCTGCAAACATGCGGGTTGCTACACCTGTGTGAGACCTGATGCCAACGCCTGTAACGGAAAGTTTGGCAATTGGCGATTCAATAGCCACGCTGCCCGGGCCCAGTAGATCAGTCAGCACTTTTTCTGCATTATTGACTTCAGAGGCAAGTATGGAAAATGAAAGCAGTGTTTTTCTGCCGCTGCCGGTATCCTGACTGATGTCCTGCACGATCATGTCAACATTAATTCCCGCATGGCCGATGGCACGAAATACGCTGGCGGCCTGGCCTGGGCGGTCGGGAAGATTCAACAGGGTGACACGGGCCTGGGCTTCGTCAAGGTCAACACCACTGATGACCAGATCTTCCATACCTGGTGATTCACCGGCCGGAATGGATTCGGTCGAAACCTTTTCCTGATTCTCACGCACAAGACGCACGGCTATTTCGGGCGGGTCTTCACTGAATCTGAGATCGGCAGGCACCAGATGCAGTTCGAAAGCGTCGTGAACAGCCCTGAGTGCGGCAACGCCTTCTGCTCTGCTGACCAGCACGCTGATTTTAATTTCGCTGGTTGTGATCATCTGAATGTTGATACCGGCTGCGGCCAGGGCCTCAAACATACGCACAGCAACGCCGGAATGTGTTTTCATGCCTGAACCGACGACAGAGACCTTCGCCAATTCGCGGTCGCTTGTCACGTCTCTGGTTCCAACGGCTTCGGCGGCCTTTTGCACAATGGCCAGCGAGTTTTCAAGGTCGTCTTCATCAATGGTGAAAGTCACTTCAGCAAGGCCGTCAGTCGCTATGTTCTGCACGATCATGTCAACCACAACGTGCTTTTCGGCCAGTTCGCGAAACAGGCCATGTATGACGCCAGGCCTGTCAGGCAGGTTTCTAACAGTGATCCTCGCTTCTTCCCTGGCCAGGGCTGCACCGGTGACAACAGACCCGAGACGACGCGAGGCCCGTTCGTCGACAATCCAGGTGCCAAGCTCTTTATTTCCGGCATGTCGCACATGAATCGGAACATGGTATTTCTTGGCGAATTCGATAGAGCGTGAGTGCATAACGCCAGCACCAAGGCTGGCCATTTCAAGCATTTCGTCATAGCTGATGGTGTCGAGCCGACGGGCGTTGGGCACCAGTCGGGGGTCTGTGGTGTAAACGCCATCAACATCTGTAAAAATTTCGCAGGCTGAGGCGTTGATCACAGCAGCCAGGGCGACAGCCGTGGTGTCAGACCCGCCCCGGCCAAGTGTGGTGATGTTGTAGTTCGAGTCAACCCCCTGAAAACCCGCCACAATAACAATCTTGCCTTCGTCAAGAGCCGATTTCATACGATCTGTCGAAATGTTTCTGATTCGGGCCTTGGTATGAAAACTGTCGGTGACAATTCCAATCTGAGAACCGGTGAAGCTGATGGAAGGCACGCCCTGCGACTGAATCGCCATTGCCAGAAGTGCAACTGAAATCTGCTCGCCGGTGGAAAGCAGCATGTCAAGCTCGCGGGCGGGTGGCCGGGGTGTCACCTGCCGGGCCAGGTCAATGAGTTCATCCGTAGTATGGCCCATGGCCGACACTACCACGATGACCTGATGGCCACGTTCATGCTGATCAATCGCCCGACGAGCAGCCGCCTGAATCTTGGCGGCTGTAGCAACACTCGTCCCTCCAAACTTCTGCACCACTATGGCCACGGAGAAATCCTCGCTCGAACCTGCCAAAAATCTGCATGCCGCAAATTCGGTCCGCTATGCTAACAAACTTGACAGGAAAGTGACAGTTTTACCGACCCGGCCCAGACAGGGCCGGGTGGCAAAGTCGTTTTATTTCGATTTTTCGGTCAGCCATTGCACCAGAGTTGCCACATAGCAGCCCGTTCCGCCGGCGTCACGGGTGGCCGAGTCGGCGTCAGACCAGCTTGGCCCGGCAATATCGAGATGGGCCCAGGGTGTCTCGCCCACGAAATGCTGAAGGAATTTTGCGGCCGTAATCGCCCCACCGCCCTTACTGCCCACGTTCTTCAGATCGGCCACATTGCTTTTGAGCTGATCTTTGAAGTCGTCGTCGATCGGCAGCCGCCAAAGGCGTTCACCGGCCAGTTTCGAACCAGCCATCAATTCGCCTGAAAGTTCGTCGGAATTGCTGCATAGCCCGGCAATGCGGTGCCCCAGCGCGACCATGCAAGCCCCGGTCAGGGTGGCCAGGTCGATAATTGAAAGCGGCTTCTGCTCGGCGGCATAGGCCAGGGCGTCGGCCAGGATCAAGCGGCCTTCGGCGTCGGTGTTCAGAATTTCAACAGTGGTGCCGTCGCGCATTGTCAGCACATCGCCCAGCTTGGTGGCCAGGCCGCCGGTCATGTTTTCTGTCATGGGCATGTAAGCCACGACGTTCACGGGCAATTTAAGACGGGCAGCGCGGGTCACAACCGAAAGAACCACGGCCGCGCCTGTCATGTCGTTTTTCATGTCTTCCATTGAACCGGAAGGCTTGAGCGAAAGACCGCCTGAATCAAACGTAACACCCTTTCCAACAAGGGCATAGTGTGGTTGGTCAGCGCCCTTGCCCGTGTATTTGACAATCACAAAACGGGGTGGCCTTGTCGAGCCGGCCGACACACCCAGCAGGCCGCCAAAGCGTTCGGAGCGGCAACGGTCTTCGTCCCACACTTCCACTGAGCAGCCAGCGGCAATGGCCTCGGCGGCGGCACGTTCAGCCAGTTTTTCAGGGCATTTGTCGTGCGGTGTAGTGTTGCCCAGCTCACGGGCCAGGTTCACACTATGGCCAATTCCCACAGCTTCATCAAAAGCCTTGTCGCTAAGTGAGCCAGCGGGATCAATGCAGACCAGAGAGCTGAATTCGAAGCGGTTTTTCTCTTTTTTACGCAGCCCCGGGCCGTTTGTGCCGACAATCCAGCCACGCACAAGTGCCGAAAGCTCGGCAGCAGATTCACCAGTTGCAGGCAAAAGGAAGGCAACCTGCCTATCAGCCTTGGAAGCCAGTTTCTTTGACGCGGCCACGCCGGCTTCGAACACGCCGAGTGAGGAGCGTTTGGCTGATTCGCCAAGCCCGTAGTACAGAATATTGGGTTGGGCCGAGCCTGCCGGGGCATAGACGGATAGCGTTTCACCCACGCCACCTGGTGCTTCGCCTTCGGGTGGAATTGAAGTTAAAACGTAGTTAAGATCGGCTGTGGCTGAAATCTGATTACGACTTGTTTCAATGTCTTTATGCAGCCCGATGGCAAGCCATCTGCTGGAAGAAGCCGGGCTGGCAGGAAAAGCACTGGCAGGTGTGCTGACTCGATTGACTTCCATGGTGGCGGTGGTCCCGGTTTTAGTTTCAGGTTTGTGTCAGTGTAGAACTGACTTTCAATTAGCCAAGAATATGCCAGAAAAAGGGCATCCGCGCCTAGCTGGCGAGTTCTTATGATGAAGAAATTCTGATTCTGCTTGGCCACTCGCGGCAATTCGACAATCTGGCCTTGTTACATTTAATTTTTCTGATAAATTTTGCCTGTTTCGGGAACAAGCCTGGAAGAACCGTGCAGATCATGTGCTCTGCAAGTGTGGGTTTTTTCTCGTCAGAAGGCATGGATGCCGCACGTTATGAAAAATCGTCATTCCATCAAATATCGGCACCTGATGTGTCTGGGCTGGCTTTGGCTGGCATTATTATCAGGCGGGTGTGTGGAACGTCGTTACACAATCCGGACAAACCCACCCGGAGCTTTGGCTTATGTCAATGGCGAGGAAATAGGCACTACGCCGGTTTCCCGCAGCTTTACCTATTATGGTGATCGCGAAATTACACTGGTACAGGACGGTTTTGAGACCCAGCGAGTGGTCACCCCAGTGAAGGCCCCGTGGTGGGATAACCTTTTTACGGAATTCTTTTCCGAAAATCTGATTCCCTGGACAATTCGCGACGAACGCGACATGACCTTCCAGATGGTACCCAACCAGGCCCTGGCAGACGATAGACTGAAAGACAGGGCTTCGGAATTTCGCCAGGCAAGCCAGGATGGACCTGAAGCAGCAGCCCCACATGCAAGAGGTTTCTGGCCGTTTCGTCGATGACGCCTGGTCGGCGGCCTTGTTCATACCAATTTCGCAAATGCAGTAATATTCAGGGGCTGGCTTAATGAAAATCCAGGTTGCCGCGATTCAAATGCAATCCGAGTTGGGGCAACCAGGGGCCAACCTTGAGAAATGCGATAGCCTGATTCAGCAGGCCGTCGGCCAGGGTGCCGAGCTTGTTGTTCTGCCCGAGCTTTTTTGCTGTGGCTATGGCTTTGGCACGCCTTATGCCTCGCTGGCGGGTGGCTGCGATGACCGCGTGGTGAGCCACCTTTCACATCGGGCCAGGCATTATAAAATTGGCATAGCGGCAGGTGTCGCGCTTTGGCATTCGGGCGAAATATACAACGCCATCAGCTTCTGCCTGCCCGATGGCCGCATTCATTATTATTCGAAGAGAAATCTGGTGTTCTGGGAACCGATGGTTTTTCGTCGGGGCAGGCGAGCTTCGATTATTGAGACCCCGTGGGGGAGAGTTGGCATGGCTATCTGTGCCGACATGATTTATCGCCGTGTCTGGCAGGAATATCGCGGCCAGATTGACATGGCCGTAATTTCATCGGCATGGCCCGAATTTGCATGCAGTTGCAGGGGCAGGCCGAACTGGTTGTTGGGCCGGTTGGGGCCACTTTGTCGGGAATTGCCTGACCGCATTGCGCACGACCTGGATGTGCCGGTGATCTTCAGCAACCAGTGTGGGCTGACCCGCACTCGCATTCCGCTGATGAACGCCTGGCTTGAAGACAAATTTGCCGGTGCCAGTGCCGTGGTTGACCATACCACGGGCACGTTCAGCCAGGCCGACTTGCATGAAACTATTGTGCTGGGCGAAATAGCGATTCGTGGTCAAACCCGACCGAAAGATGGAACATGCCCTTCTATATCCGACTTGGCCCGCACGGCCTGATTATTGCAATTGGTGCCGTTCTTCATACAAGGCTTGGCCGCGTTATTTATCGTAGCCGGCGTCGGCGATTCATGAAAATCCGTCAGAATCAATCGATGGTTTCTGATAAGAAGTGGATGCTTGACACCCCCTCCAACTTGACGCCGACCACCAAATTAGTGCAAATTGTGAAGCATAATCATCAGCCCGGACGATTTCTCGTGAGCCATTCGGCGAGGCGGAAATCCTGAGTGTGGTGCGTGCCTGCTCGGGCGAGTGATTCAGGCAAAGCAGTTGAGCAGCTTCTTCATGTGTGGAATAGCCGGTGCCCTCGACCTGAATGGTCAGCGGGAATTTCCCCGCGAAGTGCTTGCCCGCATGACAGGTGCCATTGCACACCGCGGACCCGACGACGAATCGTTTTACACCGAGCCTGGCGTGGCTTTGGGGGCAAGGCGTCTTTCGATTGTTGATCTCTCAGGCGGCCGCCAGCCATTGTGCAATGAAAATCAAAAGATCTGGGTGGCGTTTAACGGCGAGCTTTTTGATTATCCCGAACTTCAGCGCGACCTGACGGCCCGTGGCCACACCTTGCAAACGCGCTGCGATACCGAATGCTGGGTGCATCTTTACGAAGACTTTGGTACGGGCATGTTTGACCACGCCAAAGGGCAATTCGCAGTGAGTCTGTGGGATAGAGAATCGCGCACGCTGATTCTTGGCCGCGACCGCCCCGGGATTGTGCCGCTATATTACACCGAAGTTGACGGCTGGCTGCTGTGGGGCTCGGAAGTGAAGGCCCTGCTCAGAAGTGGCATGGTCAATGCACGCATGGACCCGAAGGGCATCGACCACCTCTTCTCCTTTTTTTGTGCCGGCACAACGCGAACTTTTTTTGAAGGCATAAAATCGCTGCCGCCTGGCCATTTTCTGAAGGCTACCAATGGCCGTGTTTCGATTCACCGCTACTGGGATCTGAACTTCCCTGATGCTGGCCAGGAGCGCCGGTTGGCCAATCCCGCCGAGCTGGTTGACGAGCTTGAACATAAGCTTCAGAGGGCTGTGCAGAAGCGGCTTCGCGGCGATGTGCCAGTGGTCAGCTACCTGAGCGGCGGGCTTGATTCGACGGTTGTTCTCGGCCTGACCAAGCATGTTCGCGGCAAGGCTGTGCCGTCATTCACCATTGGCTTTGACAAGGCCGGGCCCGACGAGCGCACGTCAGCCACTGAAAGTGCCGATGTGCTGGGGTCAAAGCTCACGACGCTGACATTGAACAAGCGAGACCTGGCCGATGCCTTCCCCGAGCTGGTTGTCGCCGCCGAAGGCCCGGTGCTTGATACAAGCTGTGCCGCCCTGATGAAGCTGGCCAACACAGTGCATGGGCAGGGATATAAGGTGACTTTGACAGGCGAAGGAGCCGACGAGGCACTGGCCGGTTATGTCTGGTTTCGTACGCAGAAATTAAGGCAGGCGGTGAATTCCGTTTTTGGCGGTCGCCAGTTGAATAACATTCTGCGATGGACGGCCCTGAAAGCCATTGGCGGCCCTGCGGCTGATGCCACCGGCATGGAAATGCGGCCCGGCGTTCGGCCTGCCCAGCAGGATCTGTATGAATTCATTCGCCTGAGCCGCCCAACGCTTTATTCTGATTCTCTGAAGGCACGTCTGGCGGGCCATTCTGCCTATCAGGATCTTGATTTTGACCACCCCCGGCTTCGGCAATGGCATCCGCTGAACCAGTCGCTCTATCTCGGCTATAAAGCCATGCTGGCAGGGCTTTTAATGATTCCCAAGGGCGACCGTATCGCCATGCATAGCTCGATCGAGGCTCGCTATCCGTTTCTCGACGAAGATGTTATCGAATTTTGTTCGTCAATTGCACCCGAATACAAAATTCACGGCAAAACCGAGAAATGGATTCTACGCCAGGTGGCCGCCAGAACCTTACCGAAGCAGCTTGCCAATCGCCCGAAAACCATGTTTCGCGCATCACTTTCAGGCACATTTCTGGGCGAGGGGCGGCCGCCGTGGGTGGACGAACTTCTCTCGCCCGAGTCGCTGGCCAGAACCGGCTATTTCAACCCGGCGGCTGTGGCCATGGAAGTGCGCAAACAGACAAACTTCCCGAGAATTACTCCGAAACGGTTTGTATTTGATGTCGCCCTGACATGCGTTGTGACAACCCAGCTTTTCCATCATTTATTCCTCGGTAGTGGCCTGTGCAGCCTGCCCCAGTGGGACGCCACCGAATTTGCCGGCAACACCACGCCATCGGAACATTATCAGCTTCGGGAATCGTCGGATACCGTTGAGGTGCTGCCCACATGATTGCTTTGCTACAGCGGGCAAGCCGGGCGAAAGTGACGGTGGATGGCGCTATTGCCGGTGAAATTGGCAAGGGCTGGCTGGTGCTTCTGGGGGTAGGCAAAGCCGATACCGACGAATCGGCCCGGTGGCTGGCAGACCGGGTGCTGGGCTTGCGTGCTTTTGCCGACGATGCCGGAAAAATGAACCGGAGCGTGCTTGATATTGGTGGTGAACTGCTAGTTGTCAGTCAGTTTACTCTCATGGCCGATTGTCTCTCGGGCCGTCGTCCCAGCTTCACGCCTGCCGCGCCGCCTGCCGAGGCCAACCGGCTCTACGAGTTTTTTGTCGCCCTGCTGAAAGAATCGGGCCTGAAAGTGGCCACCGGAATTTTTGCCGCCGACATGGCTGTAGAACTCGTCAATGATGGCCCAGTAACTTTCTGGATCGATTCTGCCGCAAAATTCACCAACAAGTGAATTAGCCGAAGCAAACATCAGCCGGTTTATTTAAGTTGTTATCCGTTCGTTCCGATAAAATATATGAATTATCTCCCCCAAGGTTAAACCACCACTTTCAGGTGGCCGGCAGAATTTCATGGAATTCTGGCTGCTGCTTTCGATTGATTTCTCCCCGGTGGCAAGAGCCCTGAAGTATTTCCAGTAAACCATTGCTGTAACTAAGGTTGTGGAATTTAACATTCCGCTGGCCTGATGTGCGGTTTGGGCATGGGTGAAATAGATGCAGGCTGCTGCCGGAATATTCCGGCCGGGTAGTTCTCATTTTCTTTTACCGTGTCGTAACTTGCCGGTCAGGAGGATCGTGAATGTTCACTTTCATCAACAGACGTTTATTTTGGCAAACGGGCTGAACCAGGGAATGAATACCGGGCTTTTCACGACTCGAAAGCTGATCCAGACCCTCTGCCTGCTTTTGCCGGCGAGTGGGGCTTTGGAACTGAAAGCGCTGGAAGTGCTTGATATCAGGCCGGTTGTGTCAAGGGGCGTCTTTGTATCGGAAGTGGCTTCGAACCTTCTGGCCGAGTCGCTTGACTACGATTCCGTCGGTATGTTGCAGCTTTCGGGCGGATTGGGATCGGGCGTGCTGATCGGTTCCCAGTGGGTGCTGACGGCAGCCCATGTGGTTTCTGGTACGGGTGGGCGTCACACCCTGCCTTCTGCCACGTTTACTTTGAAAGGAACTCAGTACACTGCCGATTATGCCGAGGTCTATCCCACTTGGTCCGGTAATTCCGGGGCAGGTAATGACATAGCCCTTGTGCACCTGACATCAACCGTGAGTGCCATTTCGGCGGCCGAGTTTCGCATTCAACCGGCTGATTTATCGAACCAGTACATTACCTTTGTCGGGTATGGCCTGGGAGGCGACGGGCAGTCGGGCTTTGTGGCGGGCACGGGAGGAATTAAAAGAGCGGGAACGAATACCCTGGATTACAACGGCTCAATTCTTGGCCTTGATTCTAGTATCTATCTGGCGGACTTTGACAGTGGCTTCGACTCTACCAACGTGCTGGGGTCGGCGGCACCCACTGCTTTTGAGTCCATTCTGACCCCGGGTGATTCAGGCGGAGGTGTTTTCATGCTCTACAATGGTCAAAACATACTTGTCGGCGTCAATTCCTTTTTGGCATCGACAACGGGAACTGCCGATGGCCGATATGGCAATCTCGGCGGCTTTCAGGCGATTGGGCCCAATTTGGTCTGGGTGCAAAGCATCACGCAGGTGCCTGAACCCGCAAGCCTTGTGCTGGGTGTTGTCTGTGCCCTGGTCGGCTGGTGGGCGATTGAGCGACAGACGTCGAAGCATGCCCGCCAGCAAATGACACTGGCGAATACGAAGTCAAAGCGAATCAGTTGAAATCCTTTTCAGGCCATGACGCGGCAGCGAGGCAATCACACGCTTCCTGCCCGTCATTTTTTGTTTAAACTCTGTTTTTTATTGAATAATTCGCCTGGCTGTGGCATAAAATGATTTTTCATCAATCACCGCCAACCTTCTCACCCCAATTTCCAAAATGCAAAGACGCCACATCATTCAATTCGGTGCCCTACTGCCAATTCCGGCAAGCCTTTGGGGCCAGGAACAAAAACGCGAGAAAAAACTGCCGCTGCCGGGCACCCAGTTTCAGGTGGAAGGGGCGAACGCTTTTCTGATTGCTCCCGAAAAAAGCCAGATTCAGCCCAAGCCCTGGGTCTGGTATGCGCCGACCCTGCTGCCCTACCCCGGCCCCGAAGAAAAGTTGATGATCGAGAAGTTTTTGGCGGCTGGTATTGCTATGGGCGGTATTGATGTAGGCGAGTCGTACGGCAGCCCTGCCGGCCGGGCCAAATTCACCGCCTTTTATAATGAAATGACCAGCAAGCGAGGCTATTCAGGCAAGCCAGCTTTGCTGGGTCGAAGTCGTGGCGGGCTGATGCTTTATAACTGGGCGGCCGAACATCCTGGCAGCGTTGGCTGCATTGCAGGAATTCATCCCGTTTGCAACCTCTCAAGCTGGCCTGGGCTTGAGAAATCAGCACCAGCCTATGGTTTTACAGCCGAAAAACTGAAATCTCAACTGGCCAACCATAACCCTGTGGACCGCCTGGCTCCGCTGGCGAAAGCTGGAGTGCCGATTTTTCATATTCATGGCGATTCAGACACGGTTGTGCCACTTGAGGCGAATTCGGGAACAGTTGCCAGCCGATACAAAGAACTTGGCGGAAAAATGACACTTGTTGTGCCCAAAGGCCAGGGGCACAATATGTGGCGAGGGTTTTTCGAATGTCAGGAACTAGTTGATTTCATTATCAATCACCTGACAAAGCAAAAAGCCTGATTATCGTCTGGCAGAGCGCTGTGGCCCATGAATTTCAGCCAAAGAGGCCGGGGATCGGTTCGCCTTTGACGATTTGAATCGGCCGTTGCAGGCGATCAACAACTTCAAAGTCAGAATTGATGCCGAGAGACTGATAAACGGTCGCCCCGAAATCGTTGGGTGAGATGGATCGGGTGGCCGGATAGGCACCGTTTTGGTCAGATGCGCCAATATACTGTCCGCCCCGCACCCCGCCGCCGGCAAAAACACTGGTGAAACAGGGGCTCCAGTGGTCGCGGCCAGGGTTCACGCCGCCTTCGGTACCAATTTTGGGGTTTCTGCCAAATTCACCCGTTAATATGACAAGTGTCTCTTCAAGCAGACCGCGGCTTTCCAAATCTTCAAGCAGCGCCGCAAAGCCCTGGTCGAGCGGGGGCAGCAAATCTTTTGACAACCGCCGGAAGATATCCTGATGGCTGTCCCAGTTCTGCACCCGGCCCATGTTGGCCTGAACCACGGGCACACCGGCTTCAACCAGCCTTCGAGCCATCAGCATGCTCTGGCCAAAAGTGTGGCGGCCATAGCGATCACGCATTTCTGCCGGCTCTTCCTGAATGTCAAAGGCCTTGGCCACCCGGCGAGAAAGCAACATGCTGTAAGCCTGGCGTCTTTGTTCATCAAGCCCCGGCGAATCCAGGCTATCAAGACTTTCCGATATCTGGCCCAGTGAATTGAGCAGAGTTCGCCTGTCAGCCAGCCGTTCAACCGCGATGCCAGGCGGCAGGTTGACTTCCTCAACGGCAAAATCACGGCGATTCGGGTCTTGCTTGATCAGCCATGGGTCGTACTTCGGGCCGAGAAAGCCGGCATGCTGCCCCGGCCAGACAAGCGGGCCTTCCATTAGAAATGTTGGCAACGTCACCCCGCTGGGCACGCCATCGCGGCTTGGGCGGGCGTATTCAAGCGTTCCGGCAAAGCACGGATAATCATCCCGCGAAGCAATTTTATCGAAAAAAGCTCCTGGCTGGCTGTGCCCCGTCAGCATCTCGTGCGTGGCGTTGAGATGGTTGTTGTAGCGGTGCTGCATGCTTCGCACAATGGCCAGTTTGTCGAAATGGCGGCTGATGTGTGGCAGATGCTCGGTGACATGCATGCCCGCGACGTTTGTCTGAATCGGCTGAAACTTGCCCCTGATGCCTTCGGCGGCATGGGGCTTCATGTCGAAAGTGTCAACATGACTCGGTGCGCCGGTCTGAAAAACAATAATTACATGTTTTACGCGAGGCCGGCCGACACTTTCACCAAGCGAAGTTTTTTTCTCGTTTCGAGACGATGCCGCAAAATTGCGAGCCCGAAGAAAATCAAGCCCCGAGAGGCCAAGCAGGCCAGAAAAGCCTACCTGAACAAATTCTCGGCGAATCATGCCAATGGCGTGTCGGTGGCTGGCTGGCATCTTCGGCGGGCCTCAGTAAAGGCGGGGGGTGAAGAGAAATTCACAGGCAGATTTCGTTAAACAAGTATTGTCCAGAATTGGCTGAAAATCAAGTGGAATCAGCTGTTAAATAAAACTCGCACATTCAGGCCCGCTGCATAAACCGCTTCAGGGCATATTCGCTGTATTCAATAAAAAGTTCGCTGCCTGATGCAACAGCATTTTCCAGAACGAAAAAATACAGCCCGTTTTCAATCAATTTTCTCAGGTTTGGCTTTGATGAGTGGTTGATCATGCCAGCAAAACCCGTTGGCAAGACCAGAATATTGTCGAAGCGTATTTTATATTCATCGGCCCAGGCCGTGCAGATGTCAGTCGTTGAACCGGGTTTCATTTGCACTCCAGTCACCGCCAGTCTTGATCCGGCGGCAAGATCCATAGCGGCAAAAAGGCCATTTCCAGCCTTGCGAATAGTCGATTCGGCAATGTAAAAACGCGTGTCCTGCTCGATTGTCTGCATGCCGATTCCTGACTGTAGCGAATTGAAATGAAAAAGCCGGAAATTTTCGATTCCCGGCTAAAATTCTTACACTTGAGATAGCTATTTCACTCGGCTTTCTGAACCGCTTTTTTCTTTGCGGCAGGCCGATTGCGCTGGCGTTCGCGAATCATCTCTTCATAGGCTTTGTCAGAATCTTTGACTTTAAGTTCCTCACGCAGCCTGGCGACTTCAGACCTGAGTTCTTTCTCAACGGCTTCATACCCTAGCTTGCCAAGCATATTCACCATTTCGGCGGGGTCTTTCTCGCGGTCGTAAAGCTCCCAATAGTCAACATCAGGTGCATAAAAATGCACCAGTTTGTAACGGTCGGTCACTACGCCATAATGGCGACGCACACGGTGTGGCAATGGGTATTCATAATAATGATAGTAAAAACTCTTGCGCCACTCGGGCCCGGCTTTGCCGGTCAGCACGGGCATCATGCTTTTGCCCTGAATATCAAAAGGAATTGGCAGCCCGGCCGCTTCAAGAAATGTCGGGGCAAAGTCAATCACGCTGGCAAGCTGGCGATTTTCCGAACCTGGTGCCACTTTGCCCGGCCAGCGAATCAGCATGGGCGTGCGCAGCGATTCTTCAAAGATCCAGCGTTTGTCAAACCAGCCGTGCTCGCCCAGATAAAAGCCCTGATCCGAAGTGTAAACCACTATTGTGTTCTGGGTCAGATTGTTTTTATCCAGATAATCAAGCACGCGGCCTACGGAATCATCAACCGCCTTCACGCAGCCAAGGTAATCGTGCATATACCGATTGTATTTCCAGCGAACGAGGTCGCGACCCTGCGGATTGGCTTTTTTGAAGGCTTCATTTCTTGGCTCGTAATAAGCATTCCATGCCTTAAGCTGGTCGTCGTTCAGGCGTCGGGGGGTGACAAGTTTCAGGTCGCCCGGTGTCATTGTTTTTTCAATTGTCATATCCTGGTCGCGAACGGCAATACCACGGTTGGCATAATCGTCGAAAAGGCTTTCCGGTTCGGGGTAAACGCGATCCTTGTCGTGGCCCAGGTGGCGGGCAGGCGGCTGCCAGTCGCGGTGGGGTGCCTTGTGCTGCATCATCAGCAGAAAGGGCTTGTTTTTATCGCGTGAATTCAGCCAGTCGATCGAAAAATCGGTAATCAGATCGGTTGTATATCCTTCATGCTTTAATCGCTGTCCGTTTTTAATCATGTCAGGGTTGTAGTAGTCGCCCTGTCCTGGCAGGATGTGCCATTCGTCAAACCCGGTTGGGTCGCTGATCAGGTGCCATTTTCCCATCATGGCGGTCTGATATCCGGCTGATTTCAGCATTTTGGGAAATGTCGGCTGTGCTCCGTCGAACCGGCTGTAGGTGTTGTCATAAAACCCATTGATATGATTATATTTTCCAGTAAGAACACAGGCTCGGCTTGGCCCACAGATGGAGTTGGGCACAACCGCCCGGTTAAACTTCATGCCCTCTCTGGCAATTCGGTCGATATTGGGGGTTTCAATGAGCTTTCGGCCGTCTTTATAGGCACTGATCGCCTGAAAGGCATGATCGTCGCAGAAAATAAAAACAATATTGGGCTGGGCGGAATCGGCTTTTACTGATGATATCATTGTCATCAAAGCCAGCACGATGCCAAGACTTGCTTTTTTGATCATTGCGAACGAATCTCCCTCTCCAAATCTCGAATGCAGCTTTATTCCATGCAGCATACGAGTTTCATGCTGGAATTGTTTTCGGCTCATGAAATCACTGGTTGACTGATCAACATAATCGAACGGGGGTCAGGATGAAAGCGGCTTGTTTCAAACCAGCCATTTTTCTGCCGGAATTGTTGGGTCTCGTTTAGGGTAAGTCGTCAAAACCGTAGTCAATTTGGATTATCAGGCCTTTTTCCAGCCGACCATATGCACGCCCTGCCCCTGGCCCTGGTGGAAGTGTTCTGATGCCGTGGTCGGGTCAGAAATTCGTTCAAAACCGGCTTCTTCAAACCAGCTTCTGACTTCATCGGCGGTGTGGTGGCTGACAAAAGCCGGGGCATACCAGTCAAGCGTATCGCAGGCCCGCACTTCAGGGTCAGGGTGCATGGAAACGCCGATTGTCAGGGCATGAATGGCCACGCCGAACCGTTGAAACAGGCGATTCGGGCTCAGCATCAATTTACGTTTAAGCCCACCTATGGGAACTGTCCACCGGCTGAGACGTTCCACCAGACCTACGGGCAGATTTCGGGCCACGGCCCGATGAACTTTCATGATTTTTTCGACAATCGGGCTCTGTCGCTCATAAACCCACACGGCCATTTGCCCACCGGGCCTTACACAACCGGCCAGATTCAAAAATGCGAGGCGAGGATCAGGCGTATGATCAATCACGCCAATGGAATAGACGAGATCAAAAGCCTTGGCAGGCAAGGGTGTGCGAAGTAAGTCTCCGCGAATGATGGCCACACGGCCGGCGTGTTCCGATGTCATTTCAGCGGCGGCATATGCGGCCTGCGAAAGGTCTATGCCCAGCACCGAGGCCCCCCAGCCTGCCGCCACCCTGGCATATCGGCCCATGCCACAACCACCGTCAAGCACAAGCTTTCCGCTGAAATCATCCGGTTTGAGCCCGGTTTTCAGGCTGAGGGTGGCTTCGTCCTCCTCGCGGCGAACAATCCTGTATTTGTTCCACTGAAGGCCGTAAAGTTCCTTGGTGCGGTTCTGGTCGTTCATGAAAATTCAGGCCTGAAAGGGTGCTTGGTCAGAGGCCGCCGTCAGTTCCTGCCGCTTCTCTTCGGCTGCGCTGGGGCGAATATAGAGCGGTTCGATGGTATGGCGGTCAATCGCCGGACAAGCGTTAAGATAATCGCAGACAAGCTTTTGCATCGCCACGTGGTCGGGCAGCCAATTGGCTTCATCAGCGGTTCTGGCTTCAGGCGGCCCTAGTTTGGCTGATAATGCAAGACCGGGCCCGGTGATGATTGCCGACGACACGCTTGCCCAGTTTCTAAGTTCATCCCAGGGAAGAATTTGTGGCGGATGGGTGCATGCCCAGGCCGTGTCGGGGCTTTGTCTTAGATAGCGGGCCAGATAGATGGCACCGCGTTGGGCATCAGCAATAGAAATAGCGATTGTTTCTGAGTCAGGCAGATTCAATACAGGCAAAAGCAGGCTGTCAATGGCCAGGCATGGTTTATCGATAACTTCTGCAATGGTTTTTGCGACAGCCATGCCGACTCGCAGGCCAGTGTACGAGCCAGGCCCGATGCCGATAGCGACGGCGTCAAGCTGGTGAAACTTCATTCCGGCGTGTTTGAAGAGATTTTGAATGGTTGGCACGAGTTCGCGGCCGTGAGTCAGGCCGGGAGAGATGGTGACAGATTGAAACTGACCGCTTGAGAGGTCGGCAAGCACGACCACACCGGTTCTTGAGCTTGTATCAATTGCCAGGATTCGACCGGAAATTTCGTGCAGGGCCTTCAAAGTCTCTGTTCCGCGATTTTATGTGCTGAATTGCCCGCCGATACAGGCAAATCGAAGAGGATAATTCTCAAACGACTTGATTTGTTCCTCCATCATACATTTATTTTTGCTATTAGGATATTAATGATGAAAACAAGGTGGGCAGACTCCGGTCTGTCGGTCCGGTAATGCAGAGAAGATGAGGAGCCTCG
>JBJTRR010000186.1:0-5094 GCA_046076185.1 bacterium
GGGGTGCGCACGCAGGCCATTCATGTCGATTGGCACCTCTTTCCTGAGCCGGTTCGGCAGGTTGATATTGAACAGGTGGCCCGGCGGTCGATCACCCAGCGCATTCAGGCGCCGGGGCAGCTGGCATTTGCCATTGAGAGCCGGATTCAGGCCCCATTTTCGGCAACCGTGTTGCAGGTGCTGGTGAAAAACGACCAACCGGTGACAGCCGGTGATGTTCTTATCAGGCTTGATGATGCGTCGTTCCAGTCGGCCATGAAATCGCTGGTGCGGCAGCGGGAATCGATTCGTGAGATGTATGACGCCAGCCGGACTCAGTTTGCCCAGATTGAAAAGCAGGTGCAACAGCTTGAGGCCGCTTATCCAGCGCCCAATCCGGCACCGGCCGAACTGACCGAGATGCGCGACCAACTTGAAAAAATTCGCCGGCAGGCTGATCGCCTGAAGGCTGATTTTCAGCAGACGGATGAGTCGGTAAGGAATTATCAGAAGACGATTGACCGTTGTGTGATCAAGGCGCCGCATGATGGCGTGATTACCCATTTAAATGCCCGGGCCGGCGACATGGTGGGCGGTGTGGCTGGGGCAGGAATGCCGAATTTGCCAGGAATGCCGGGGGCCCTGGGCGAGGCCCAGAACAGCGGCCTGGTGCAGGTGGCACGCACAGACCGGTTTATTGCCCGGGTGTGGGTGGATGAATCGGATGTGGCCGATGTGCGAACCGGGCAGATGGCAGAGATGAGCCTGCTTGACGTGAAATTTGGTGGCAAGGTGTCGCGGGTTGCGGCGGTGGGGCGGCGGCAGATGGAGTCGATCGCCTTTGAAACCGAGATTGAGCCGGAGCTTCGTCCGGAGGAGCTTTCAAAGCTGCGGGCAGGTATGTCGGTCATGGTTGATATTGAAGTAAGGTCGCGTCGCGATGCGATGAGTATCCCGGTGCAGGCGGTGGTGCAAAGGCGAGCCCGCGATGTGCAGGGCCTGGGGCTGAATGATGTGCAACTGGCTAAAACGCGCGGAGTGGTGCTGTCTAATAACGCGGCAGCCCCAGCCAAAGCCGCCGAAGCCAGAGACAATCGCAAAAAAGCCGTGTTTCAGGCCGACCCGATGCGATTTCTGCGAGTGGTTTATGTGCTGAGGCAGGGCAAGGCCACGGCCCTTCCGGTGGAAATCGGGCTTTCCGACGAGAGTTATGTCGAGGTGATTTCAGGGCTTGAAAAAAGCGATGAAGTGATTGTCGGCCCCTATCATGAGCTGGACAGGCTGCTTGACCAGACACCTGTGGTGGCGCGTAAAAACGGGCCGGCCCCTGATGCGGATAACCCATCAATACCCCCATTGAACCGGCCGGAAAGCATGGCCGGGATCAGGCCATGAGCCCGGCCCGGCCCGAACTTCACCCGGCCCGAGCGGTGATTCGCCTGCAGGGCATTGCCAAGGCCTATGCCATGGGGCAGATGGCTGTTGCAGCCCTGCGAAATGTGAATCTTGAGATTTGCCACGGCGAACTGGTGGCGATTATGGGGCCTTCGGGCTCGGGCAAAAGCACTCTGCTGAATATTCTGGGGTGCCTTGATGTGCCCAGCCAGGGGAGTTATGAGCTGGCCGGGCGCGATGTTTCACGGATGTCGCAGAGCGAGCTGGCGCTTGAACGCAGCCGCCGCATTGGCTTTGTTTTCCAGAGCTTTGAGCTGCTGGGCCGGCGCACGGCACTTGAAAATGTGGAAATGCCGCTGGTGTATCATGGCCTTTCGCGGGGTGATCGTCGCCGACGGGCCCTGGCGGCCCTTGACAGGGTTGGCCTGGCCGATAGAGCACATCACAAGCCGAACCAGCTTTCCGGCGGGCAGCGGCAACGTGTGGCGATTGCCAGGGCGCTGGTTCATGAGCCAAGCCTGATTCTGGCCGATGAGCCGACGGGGAATCTAGACAGCATCACCGGCCTGGAAATTCTTGACCTTTTCGACGAACTCAATGCCGAAGGCCAGACGATTTTGATAGTGACGCACGAGCCTGATGTGGCGCAGCGGTGCCGCCGGGTGGTGCGCATTCGCGATGGCATGATTTTAAGCGACTCGCTGAATGTGCATAAGCCTGAAGCGAATCAGGCCGGGCTGCTGGCGGTGAATGATGTCATGATGGTGGCACCGCTGGCGGGGCGATCAAAATGAGTGTTCTGAGCCGATCAGCCGCCAATGTTGAAAACGCCCTGACACAGCTTGTGGGGCATGCCACACGCTCGGGCCTGACGGTTCTGGGAATTGTGATAGCCGTGGCATCAACAATCGTCATGGTTTCGGCGGTTGGTGGTTTTACAGACTATGTGAACGACTTTTTTGAGACATTCGGCACCAATGCCCTGTGGGTGTGGCCCGAAAACCAGGTGGCGGGCATGCCGGTGAACAACCGGAAGGCGGCCATGACCGAGGCCGATGTGCGGGCCGTGGCTGAAAGTGTTGAGAGCCTGCGTTATGTGAGCCCGCTGCTGCGGCGGCAAAGCCAGGCGGTGGCCTTTGGCGGGCGCGAGGTGACAAGCTGGATTGAAGCGACCGATGCAAGGTATCTGGCCATTCGCGACTTTAAAATCATCAGTGGCCGGGCATTTTCGACAATTGACATTGAGCGGGGGCACCATGTCTGCCTGCTGGGCTCGGAAACGGCCAGAAGGCTTGGTGCAGGGCCTGATATTGTCGGGCAGTTCATGATGATTGACGGACGCAGGTTCCGGGTGATTGGGCTGCTGAGCACCAAGGGGGCGTTCATGGGCGTCTCGCAGGACGACGTGCTGCATATTCCGTTTCGGCTTGGCCTGAAGCTGTATCCTTCCATGAAGGATGCCGTGGTGATTACGGCCCAGGCCGAGAGCGAATCGGTGATTCAGGAAGCCAAATCGCAGATTGTGCGGCTGTTGCGTCGGCGGCACCGGATTGCGCCTGAGGATCTTGAAGATTTTCGGATAGCCTCGCAGGATGAGGTGCTGGCCACCTTTCGCAAGATCAGCCTGGGGGCGACAGTCACCCTGGCGGGCGTTGTGGGCGTGAGCCTGCTGGTGGGCGGCATTGGCATCATGAACGTAATGCTGGTGAGCGTGACGGAACGAACGCGTGAAATTGGCCTGAGAAAAGCGCTGGGGGCAAGGCGGCGGGATATTATGGGGCAGTTTTTAACAGAAGCGGTGCTGCTGTCGCTTCTGGGTGGGCTGATTGGCACACTGATCGGCTGGGGCTGCTGCCAGATTGCCAGCGGGCACCCGAAAATGGTGCCCGTGCATGTGCCCTGGTGGGCTGTGGCTCTGGGGTTTGGCGTATCGGCCTGCACCGGGATTGTTTTTGGCTTGATCCCGGCGATTAAGGCGGCACTTTTAAACCCGATTGACGCCCTGCGCCACGAGTGAAATCAGGCTTTTCTCAGGTCATTAAGAATTGAGATATATAAAGTAATGAGTCTCTGATGGATTGAAAATCATTCGTTGCCAGGAGATTTAACTGGGTTCGCTTGAGGTGGATTATTCAGAACAATACGGAAACCTATGGAGTTACTTCGAAAATGCGGCGAGTTGATGAATCGACTGGTAGAACGGCAGTTTATGGGATCATTATTGAAACTGCCACCTCGGGCAAAATTGTCTATTCCAGATTTGTCGTAGCACCATTCCCATAAGTTGCCATGCATATTTGCCAGGCCCCACGGGTTTACGCGAGGGGTAGAAACCAGGGTAGGTTTGTTCGAGTTCAAATGGCTGTAAGACTTGACCAGTTCTTCGTTTGATCCGGTTGACCATTCGGTCATAGTTCCGGCACGGCAGGCAAGTTCCCATTCATATTCAAGTGGTAGTCTGTAGCCGTCCGCTTTTTTGTCGAGCAACCATTCGTTATGGAAATGATCCTGGCCGAACTGAACGGAATTTCCGCTTTTGCGATAACACGGTTTTCTGCCTTCGCGCCGGCTCAGCCAGTTACAGAAGAGAATTGTGTCGAATACGTTTACATGATGAGCGGGAGTTTCCGGGGCAGGAGTCACCCGTTTATCGTAATCGTTCCATTGGTCGGCCTTTTCCTCAGGAAGGGCGTCTGGATCATTATTAAAAAGCAGGAAAAGATCGTAAGTCACTTCGTTGGATGCAATCCAGAAATCCATTACTTCGTTGTCTTTCATGAAGATTGCATTATCATGGTCCTGAAAAATCCACTGAAATTCCTGAATGGTATTAATATCATTGAAAGAAAATGAATTCTCTATGTCATTGTTTATGATATTTGATTCGATGAGATCAATTGCATTTTGTTTGAATTGATCAGATGTGTCGGGGTGTGATGTTTTGATTGCCATTGCCAGCAGAGCAAAACAACGAGAATGGGAAAGGACTTCATTATTTGTCATCAAGCCTTGTGGATTTCTGGAGTTTAATTGAATTAATGAAATGGCTTCGTCAAATTTATTCTGAAGGATCAATTTGCTTATATTTACATATAACGGAGAAATTCTGGACTTTGAAACAAGCGGTTTCCAGCCTATTGCAAAGGCCCCTTCATTCTGGAAATATTCCACCCGGATTTGATGAAAACCTTCAGTCGCGTCAATTTTAATTATTTCAGGTTTTGCATGATTGATCTGCCAGTTCTCAAAAATTATCATTTCATCAAGATAAACGCGGATACCATCGTCGTAAATCAATTTTACATTAAGACCATCGTAAGGAATGTATAACTGAGAATTCGCTGCGATAGCAAATTTGTCGCTGAGGGCTAAACCTTCAGTATGATTTGTATCAAAGAGGAAGTCAGATTGTTTGGTTTTCAATTCTGATGATTTGGGTGATCGAATGATTTTCTCCCAGTCGTGTGGAATTGATTTTGAGTCCTCATTCCATTTGTAAAAATCAATGTTCCAGAATTCACCTGCTTTCAATGTTGAATATTTATTTAAGGCTTCATCAGCCTGGTCATACTGGCCAAGACTGTTCAAAGCCAGTGACTTGTAAAGGAACAGGTCTTTATCTGGATTCGGTGTGTTCTCCAGCTTTGCAAGTTCTTTGAGGGCCGAGTTGAATTCGCCTGCGTTGCATAGTAGCATCAAGCGTTCCATCATCAGACCGGG